>QNDS01000032.1 GCA_003644925.1 Candidatus Fermentibacterota bacterium | reverse complement strand
CCTGCCGAAGGCCTGCCGGTCGCCCTCACAGGCAAGCCTGACATCACTCAGCCTCTCCGGATCTTTAATCAATCCTTTATGCCGTCTTCGAATTTCTATCCATCATATACCAGACGGCAACCAGGGCCAATCCGAATACCAGCCCGCCACCGGCGGAAGCCAGACATGCTTCAACGTCTATTATGAGGCCTACAACGAGCGAAGCGAGACTCAGACCGATCACGATGAAGCCGGCTCTGAAAAACCCGGTATTTCGCCGGAGGGGCTTTGGAGTCTCCATGATCTTCATCATCCGCTCTACTTCCTCCGGACTCCTCCCCGATTCGAGAGCTTTCTCGATCTTCTCGTACTTCTTCTGGGCAAGATTGTGCCTGTTCATGATAACGACGAGCGCAAGTACCAGTGGCCCGCCGACCATCAGGATCAGGGTTGCCAGAAGCCTCACCGTATCTCCCATTTGTTTCTCCTTCCGTTACTCCAGGACATATTATACGAAGTCGCTATCAGTACAGACGTGAAATGGAGATTTTCGTTACAGTCATCTAATTCGAAACATAGACTGAATAAGATCAAATTGAAGAAGCGCAACAGCATTACCGCAATAGACTTCGTTGACGGTCGAAGGGTTTCTGTACTATTTTAACTTCAATAGATTCTTTTTCAGGAGAGGGGTTGGATTATGAAGAAATTCGCGATTGCTTCCGCATCACTTCTTATAGCATTCATACTCGCTTGCGGCGGGGACACAACAGGGCCGGGTCCCGCGCCCGAGGGAGACTGGATGCCTATGACAGTGGGGAACTGGTGGAACTACGTTTACGATGGATTCACATTCTTCGGTACCGGTACGGACACATTCGATATAACCGGATCCGCGGAAAGAAGGGTGACGGCTCTGCTCTCGCACCAGGGTGGATTCCAGGTATATGAGTTCCGGATGCAGTCGGAGATTATACTTACGAATCCTGACACTACAATGGTCTATGCCGACACCCAGTATGTTTTCATACGGAATACCGGTGACGAGATAAGGGCATATGAGGACACAGTGTCAACCGACTACGATCTGTTTGCTTTGCTGCCTCTGACTCTGGGAGAATCCTGGCTGACACAGCCGGGTGGTACAGACGAAAGCGAGGTTACCAGCCTGAGTGCTTCGGTTACCGTTCCAGCAGGCTCTTTCAGCGGTTGCGCCGTAATAACCCAGACAGATACTGCGGAGCCCGATTATCAAATGGATTCGTATTTCCACGATGGAACGGGCATCGTACGGGATTTCGTGAAACAGGGAGATCAGATGGAGATTACCGTGAGCCTGGAGACTTATTACGTTCAGTAAAAGAACATCTCTTTTAAGGCCCCCCAGGTGGTTTGTTCCTTTGTATCGGAGAGGTCCCACCACTGCCAGATGTACCATTGATCATCCGTGGTGTCCTGCCGGCATATGAAAAGGGCGGAGCCGGAAGCCCTGTAACCTTCAGTATGAGCCTCATCAAGATAAACCTTGAGGTCGAATGTTCGAGGGAGCTGTAATGACATCCCCGTTGAATCACCCGTCCACGGACTCTCCTGGGAGCCAGTTATGACAAGTTCGATTGCGTGAACAACTTCGAACATATTCTGATGGATCTGCTCCTCTTCTGCATATCCCCAGAAGCTGTCCTGTATGGCCGGGCAACCGTGAGGGTTGTACCATAGCAGATGGAATTCGAAATCATCCCGAAAGCAGCTCATGTAAAGGTCAATGTCCATTGTATTGTACGCGTACTCGAGATTCTCGATAACCTTCCAGGCACTGTCGACCGGATCCCAGGGAGCGCTTGGGGGAGGACTGCTGTCCGGGCCGGTCAGGCAAGCCATGGATATTAACAATGCTGTTAATACAGAGGCGATTGCATAAACTGTTTCGCGTTTTCTGATGAGCGGGACTTCGGTCAGCCTTCTCATGATGTCTACCTTCCTCTCAGCCGGTGCGGATTACGGAAACTCCCTTCTTACAGGTTGATGGCCGGTTCCGCACGCTTGTATCAAGCACATCTGAAAGGACTGAAGACTCAGAGAAAACCTCCCCGGGCTGGTTTGAAAGAACACTCAATAATCCACTGATTCAGTACATGTTATACAATCGAACCTTCGTCAAGCTGTATAAATACTTACACTAATTATCTATGCCGAAATTGGGGCCAAGGATGGTTATCTCGTCATCATCCGGGGGTTTTTGTGGTTTGCCCGGTTTACGCGGTTTATCATAAGAAGGTTCCGGAGAGATATTGCTTTCTATCACGCTTTCTGGAAGCGTCAGGTTCCCGATGGTCTCCTTCAGCTGCTGAACAAGAGACTTGTCTATTTTGTTCTTCCTGAGGAAACCAACTTCTACCTCGTCCAGAAGGTTCTGCAGTACGGGCAGCTCATCTGCTCCGCCGTATCTGCTGATGATCCGGAAAGCTCCGGAGATCAGATTCTGCTGTTCAAAAAGAATGCCGGAAGGACCCTCCTGCAGGTTTTCGGAAAGAAAATTGATGATAGCCGCATGGTTGCCAAGCATACTGAAGGACTCCATTATCTCGGCTCTGATATCTCTGTTTTTCCGGAAGGCATCGGTTATGCTGGGAATGAAAGCAGGATTATTCATAGCCTGTTTGGTTAGAATGTCCAGGGCTATCTCCGCGACTTCCTTTGACTTGTCAGTAATGAGGTACATGGAAAGGCTTTCCGCGGTTGTCGAGGATACTTTTATGAGCGCAAGAAGGCATTCGCGCCTGATCCTCGAATCAGGGACCTTGCAGAGTTCCGCAAGAATACTTTCGCTGGAGGAAGAACCCAGGTCACGAAGAACCTGAATCATATTCCTGGCCTTGTACCATTCTATGTCCGGCAGCGTATAAGTGCCTCCACCAACCTTTGAATTGAAAGCAGTTACTATCTCTGTGAGTCTTTCATGGATTGTTGAGAGCCCCTTCTTGCCCATTTTAAGAAGCATTCGGAATGCTTTTGACCGGAGCCTTCTGCTGTCCTCATGGAAAATATTAACCAATTGAGATACCAGATTATCCGGGGGAATGATCAGCGCGAGGTTTGTAGCCTCTCTGGAAACTATTTCATCATCGGATAGTATGTTCCGAACAAGGGCTTCCGCTGCGTTTAAAGTATCCATTTTCCTCTGGGCCTCCGCCAGAGAACGTTTTCTGGCAGCTTCCAGTTCTGTCCTTGAGAACCGCATTGCCTCCATGTTCTGAAGGATCTTTCCCGCTTGAAGAGCAATTGTCATCATGCCTCTGGCAAGAAGAGCTTCCATGAGGGAAGCCGTCAGGACTACTGCTCTGTAGAGTACGTCCGGGTCCTGTTCGCGCTTTATGAGCCTTGAAACGTATTCGATTATCTGTATTGTCGAGTTTTCCTTTCCGCGTTCCACGGCCAGGAGAGCCATGTCCTGAAGCTTACCCACGGCTCTGTGTCTTGTATCCGGATCAGGAGAGGGAAGGCTTGCAAGAAGCCTGTCGATTATTTTACGAACAGCCTTCCATGCCATTCCTCTCTGAATAACACGGTTTGAAAGAAGTCCCTTCTCAAGCAGGGAAGGATCAAGGGCGAAAACGAACCGGGCTATCATCCCCCTCTGTTCCTCTCTATTTTCCTTGGCAGCTGCGAGGACGGATTTAAGAGCATCTCCGATCTTGCTTCCCGGAAGGGAATCTATACTTTCCCCTCGCTCAAGCCTGTCTATCAGTTCAGAGAAGATGGCGTCCTCAATTGTGACTTCTCCCCGCTGCAGAGTCTGATCTGAGTCTCCCCCGTCTGATATAAGCTGATAGTGGAACCGGTTTATAGAAATGGAATTCAACCCTCTGAGTTCAAGAAGCCTGTCCATGCCGCCATGTTCTGAAATGTATGCGGGGGGTCTGTTGAACATCTTTGCGAAAGTTTTTATGTCCTCAGCAGTTACTCCCTGATCGAAGGTAAGGCTGCTCATCTTACGTTCTGTGAAAGCTCTGATGAAGCTGCTCATGCTGGTGCTTTTTCTTTCCACACTTATATCGTTAACCATTACGGTATCACCCATTACCGAAAGGGTTACCTGTTCCTTCTCTTTGTAGAATTTAGACAGGATGTTAAGAAAGGATTCTGTAGAGGGATCAATAGACGGGTGTCCTGACGGGAACATTTGAAGAGCTTTTACGAGAAGCTCAAGCCTTTTCACAAGGTTTTCGGCATTTCTCTGGGCTACTGCCAGCGACATCTGGCTGGATCCAAGATGGATCCGGAGATTATCCCCGGAGGAGAAGTTATCGAGAGCAGCCTGACTGAAAGTGAAGTGCCATATTCCGGGACTATTCTCTATAAAATCAAATTCAGCAAGAATATCCTTCATGAATTTACGTATTTCTACCGGAAAGGAAGTGAGATTGAGTCTGAAGGTAGGGTCTTCTTTTCCCGCTCCCCTGAGTATGGTCAGTGCGATATCCGCACCCGTGCAGTCCATATCCGATTCCGGGTCGAGCAGGTCGTCTTCTATAAGCACGAAAATTACTTCTATAAGTAAAGAGATCTTTGCTATGACATGTTTTGCAGCGCCTGATGAAATATGGTTGTATAGGCTCCAGACCTCTTCGAGTTTAGTTTTCGAGAACCAATCGTCCAGAGCGGTCCAGTCCCACTCCGGAAAACTCTTTTTAAGAAGAGGTCTTTCTATCAATGAAAGGAATGTTATGCCAGCCTCAATGCGTTGACAGGCATCCAGAACGACTGAGCCAAGAACTTTGCCGATCTCATCCGGCTTGTAGCCGGAGATAAATTTAGCAAGTGCATCTGTCCGGTCCTTTGGATTTTCCTGGGAAGACACCGCGGTTGTCAGCCTTGCAGCTATCCTGTCCGCGTCCTTCTTGCTTTTCATGCCCCTCTCCGTTCGTCAGAGAATACGCCTGTACGATAAACAAAATGTATTAAGACGGTCAACGCAGCAAAAAGAGCAGTTTTAAATATACGGATTTATCATCGCGGGGAATAGCGGTTATAATGTCCAGGATTAACGTCCCTTGATGAACTTTCTGAGATAGAACGTATTTCCTTCATGTTCCGTCTCAACAAGCTCTTCCCGGACGATTAAATCGTCAACAACCGCCCATTCAGCACTTGCCCTCTTCAGAAGATCTTCGACGGCATCTCTTCTCATCGGGTGGACCGCCGTGATGCCTAGCAGATCCTCTGCGGCATTTCCCGTGGAGGCAAATGCAGTTCCCTCGTAGCCGATAAGGAACTCCACGCGGGTTAGTTTACTGCTGAGCTGCTGATACGCTCGATTAACGACCTCTTCCCCGGGAGGGTGCACACGTTTCTCTGCCGGCGGTCTTGACGGCACGGCAAGGTAGGAAATATCCGGTTGAAGGAGCGCCAGGAAATCACTGACCGCCTCTATACCGGCAACGGTATCGTTGATGTTTCTGACAAGCATCGTCTCTGTAGCAAGTATTCCCTTGTAGGCCCGGGCAAACTCAAGAATCCCGTTGAGAATTGACTCAAGCTGCAGGGTCATCTGCGGACGATTGACCATATACCATGATTTCTTCATCACTGAATCTACTTTGACCGAAACCCAGTCCGCTTTCATCAACTCCATTCTGACATCCTTGCGCCATAGTAGAGAAGCGTTTGTAATTACAGCGATTTTTTTACCAAGTGATCGCAGCAGGTCGATCTCCAGGCCGAGATTGATATCCAGCGTCGGCTCTCCATCTGGTACGAAAGAAAGGTAGTCAATCGGTTCGTTCTTTCTTCGGGCCTTCCCGGCTTTATCACTGACATCTCTGAACAGCTCGTCAGGCTGATAGAAAAAGTGTCGATCGATTTCCTTATGTATGGTTCGCCCGACCTGGCAGTACGCACAGGAATATGTACATGCCTTGTGCGGGATATTGTTGATGCCCAGGCTGCGGCCGAGGCGCCGAGAGGGAACCGGTCCGAAAGCGATCATCACTTCCACCTTTTCAGTACATTAGTCACTGATCACCTCACTTGATCGCTGCTGTCTCAAGTCAGGTTGGCTCCGGATCAGGTTGTTCCTCTATCCGTACGAACTTCCCCGTCGCCGTTGCCATGATCTTATCGTTCTGCGATATCTCTGCCTTAAGGAGGTGAAGTATCGAAGAGGATCGAGTAATCCATGCCCGGACGGTAACTGGCTGACAGCATACTACTGGATACCGGAATTTGATATTCAATTCGGCAGTTACAGCATGAATACCGTGCGAAAACATGCAGTTCGTCATTGCTCCGTCCAGAAGAGCAGATGTAATCCCGCCGTGCAGAACATTCTGATATCCTTCGAAGTTCTGATTACAATCGAACATTGCTTCCACGCTGCCATCGGGAAGGCTCTTGAAGTTCAGACCGAGCCCGTGTTCATTCCGGGAGCTGCAGACTACGCAGTTTGCGTGAGAAATCGACCTGACCTTCATCTTCTGATTAGGGAATATACCTCTTCCCATATTTCTGAAATCGCGATCGAAGCTGGAGAGGAAGGATCAAATGCATTTACCGGAAGCCCCTTTGACATGGACCGTGTAACGTTGGGATCGTAGGGTATCCTGCCCAGCAGAGGAATCCCGTCCTGTTTACAGAAGTCCTCGATCTCCAAGGTTTTAGCGGAATTGATATCACTTCGGTTGATGCAGACTGCAGGACTGATACCGAAGTGCCTTACAGTTTCTAAAATGCGCTCCAGGTCATGAATTGCAGATACGCCCGGTTCTGTTGATATCACTGCAAGGTCAGCACCCGCGCATGCGGCAATTACAGGACATCCTATTCCCGGAGGCCCGTCAACCAGAAGGATCGATTCGGCGATCTCTCTTGATTTGCTGATTGCAGCGTTCTTTACAGTCGTAACGAGTTTGCCGGAGTTTTCCTCGCCTGCCTTCATCTCAGCATGGTAAAGTGTGCCATAGACAGATTCGGACACGAACCATGCTCCGGCCACAGTTCTTGCACTTGTAATCGCATTCTCAGGACACTGGTAAACGCACGAGTTGCATCCTTCGCAGGCGATCCTGTTGATACTGTATGTCTTTTCGGAAGAATCCGGGGGAATCACTGCAGAGAACCTGCAGACATCGTAACATCTGCCGCAGCCGGTACACTTTTCAATGTTGATATCTGCTTTGTATCCCCCTGTGAAGGGGAATTCTTTCGTTTTCACGGGTTTAAGCAGGATCTCCAGATTTGCGGCATCAACATCCGCATCCGCCAGAACAAGCTGGTGCCGTTCTGCAGCCTTGTGAGCAAGTGCCGCTGTAAGGGATGTTTTCCCCGTCCCTCCCTTACCGCTTAGAATTACAATCTGCTTCACGGATTCACCTCTTTCCCGACAGTTGCCAGAATCTCAAGGAATAGTTCCCTGTATTCCGGGAGACCGCGCAGGAGGGGAATTCCTTCGGAAAGCATCTCTGCAATTCTGCGGTCCATGGGTATTTTAGCCAGGATGGGCAGACGCGCGCTTTGGCAATACTTCTCAACTTCATTGTTACCAATTCCATCGCGGTTGATGATGACCCCGGCAGGGATGTGCAGCTGGTTGACCACAACATCTACAGCAGCCTTGAGGTCATGAAGCCCGAATGGAGTCGGCTCCGTAACAAGAATAACGTAATCGCTTCTACTGACAGCCTCCACTACCGGACAGGATGTTCCGGGGGAAGAGTCGATGATCACGGTTGAATTTCCCGATTCGGGAAGGTACTCATCAAGCAGGGACGCAATGACAGGCACAGGCATGGCCTGCCCCACATTGAGAATCCCTCTTGCGAAGTTGATGGAACCGTCCGTACCTCCCTCAATTCTTCCTGTTACATGGGTTATCTCGCTGATGGCGTCTTCCGGGCAGACCAGAGAGCAGCTTCCGCAGCCGTGGCAGAGGTCGCGGAATACAAGCACCTTCTCACCCGCGACGGCGATAGCGTTCCATACACATACCTCGGCACATCTTCCGCAGTAAGTACATTTATCAAGATCGACTTCCGGGACCAGCACTCCGGTATCTCTGCCGGTGGAGTAGTCTATGTCAAGAAACAGACCCGAGTTAGGCTCTTCCACATCGCAGTCGAGCAGCAGAGGTTTCGCGGAGGACTGACGGGAGGCGGCCATGGCAAGGCTCACCGCTACCGTTGTCTTGCCGGTGCCGCCTTTTCCGCTGGCTACAGCTATAACCATACAGGTCGCCTACCCGCGGGTCATTCTTGCCCCGCACTTCGGACAGGTTAGGCTGTTGCACGGTTTGCCGACCTGGTGCTGCTGCTTGTGCCCGCAGGCGGAACAGACGCAGTCACCGCCCGGTCCTGCTGCGTACGGTCCTCCGCCACGGCCTCTGCCGCCCGAGGCGTTTCCTCCCTGTCCTCTTCCTCCTGCTGTGTACATGATGTTGTCCTTTCTACTGTTATCCCTTTTTGTCAGGTAGTTTTACTATTATCTCATCAAGCTTTTCAAGAAGGGCTGCTGCCTCTTCCCTCAGGCGCTCTGCAGGCTCATGTTCGTAACCGTCATGCGCGTGTTCGACGCTCTCGCGGCAGGGCAGAGCAGCGGCCAGGCTGCCGGCAGTATAGCTGTTAACAGCACTCCTCACGGTTCCGGCAGCGCCTGTGGAGCATAGAATGCCGTAATTCTCGAAGATTGATATGGCTCTTCGTCCCATGCCCCCCGCAAGCATTACATCCGCATCAAGTTCTTTTATGAAAGCCGGTACCTGTCCGGGAGAGTGACCGTTGAAGAAGGGATTTTCGACCGATTCAACATTTGTGATCTTGTTGTCATCCACGTCGACTACTGTAAAGAAAGGGCACCTTCCGAAATGATGGCTTACCGAGCTGTCCAGTTTTCTGCTGTTGTCAGACGATACGACTATTTTCATTTGACCTGTTCCCCCTTGATTCTATCAAGTTGCTGGAGAATCTCAGCGATCTGACCTCTCAGATCCCGGAGTCTCTCCGATAGAACTTCAAGTTCACTCTCTTCACCGGCAGCACTTGCCGAGTGACCTGATGCATTTCCAGCCATTCCCGAATGGGAATTGGCGTTCGCTGCCCCCATCATGGGGAGCTCTCCCCGGTTGAAAGCCTCAACAGTTTCCCGGGCGGTTCCGCCCGAAGCGGTAAAGCATGGTATGGAGCCTGCAGTCAGCACTTCGTACGCGTTGGGTCCGATACTTGAAGATATGACGGATTCCGGATTCTTTTTCAGAACGAACTGCGCTGCCTGTATACCGGCTCCGCTGCTCTGGTTAGCGGCCGGATTATCAAAGCTCTCATGGGTGAAATCCCCTGTATCCACCAGAAGGTAGAACTCCGTTCTGCCGAAGACAGTACTGATGGGGTCATCAACGCTTTTTCCGGTTGAACTTACGATTACTTTCATCGATTATTCCTTTTCTGTTTTTCTTTTAAGAAGCTGGTTCACACGATTAGCTATCTGTTCGATCGTATCCGCAACAAATTGAACCTGTGTCTTCAGAGATTCAGTTTCTGTAGACTCCTGATTGAATGCGGGCCTGTCATACTGCGGATACCTGCGCCATAGAGGTAGACCAGTTTCGTAGTATCTGTTCCTCATGCCTCTGCCGCCGCCGCCTCTCCTGCCGGAAAAACCGGATCCGCCTCCGCGGCCAGGAGCGGTTGCGTATCCACCCGCCGGATACCCTGCGCATCTTCCCATAGCTCTTCCACTCAGGGGTCCTTCTCCCCTTGGTCCTGATCCATCTCCTGCCGGCATGATAACTCCTTTCTCTTTTTAAGTATCCTTGCCGATACTGTGATGCAGCTCCATGTGATCCTTGTACTCGCTGAAGAAGCGGTGGAGTATTCTGTCGGTTTCCTCGAGGTCTCTCACCCATGCCTGGAGGTATCCATCGCCTGCGCTCGAGAGCGAGTAAACCCTTCTTGCCGGCCCCGAATCTCCTTCGGCCCACCTTGAAGTTACAAAACCCCTGTTTTCCAGGCTTCTGAGGATACGGTAGATGGTGCTTGAGTCCGCAGGATTTTCGCTGAAGCCGAATTTTCCGAGGCTCTCAAGTAATTCGTAACCATAGGATTCTTCGCCATGCAGCAGGAGCAGAAGACAGGGTTCGAGAAACCTGTTTATCCTTCTGCCGCAGCGATTATGAGCTCTTCCTCTTCCTCTTCCCGGCATAGTGCCTCCTTCATCTATATGCATACTGCACCTAGATGATAACAGCAGTATCTATTTTGTCAAGTGCGGATTGCGCGTTTCATGCTCATGATTGCATATTCAGGCTGTTCTGAAGCCTCCTGAACTTCCCCTGAGAGTTGATTGAAGAAAGATGTTCAAAGACAACAGAGCTCATTTAGGAACAGACCTGCTTCTCATGCTTACGGCGGCCATCTGGGGCTTTGCCTTTGTAGCCCAGAGGGCCGGTATGGAGTTTATCGGTCCCTTCCTCTTCAATGCTGTCAGGTTCGCTCTGGGTACGGCTGTGCTTCTGCCTCTGATTTTTCTTTCGAGAGGGAAGAAACGTGCTCAGCGCGTTCCGCTTAAGTACGGTATACTGGCAGGATTAATCCTCTTTGCCGGAGCATCGCTGCAGCAGGTTGGGCTTGTCTATACAACTGCTGGAAATGCCGGTTTCGTTACCGGCCTGTATGTGGTAATGGTTCCCGTTCTGGGGCTGTTCTGGGGGCAGTCCAGCGGAAAGGGAACATGGGCGGGGGCTGCTCTGGCCGTTTCCGGCATGTTCCTTCTTACGAATGCTGGCTCATCCCGGATGCTTTCCGGAGATATCATCGTATTCACCGGGGCGATATTCTGGGCTCTTCATATACAGCTTATCTCAAGGCTGATGAAGCGGTACGACGCGCTTTCTCTGGCAGCACTGCAGTTTGGTTGCTGCTCTCTTCTGAGTGCCCTCTCTGCTATTCTTACGGAGAAGCTCTCATTGAGCGGCATTCGCATGGCTGCCGTTCCTATTCTGTACGGCGGGCTGGTATCTGTCGGAATTGCATATACACTTCAGGTTGTTGCCCAGAAACGTGCGCACCCCGCTCATGCGGCGATAATTATGAGCCTTGAAGCTGTTTTTGCCCTTATAGGAGGATGGATCATGCTTGCAGAACCGGTAACACTCCAGGGGACTGCAGGCGGTGCCCTGATGCTGGCAGCAATGATCAGTTCGGCCAGGGAACAGGGTAAGGCGCGAAGGTCTGCAGGGTTGTGAGAATGTGCTCTGTGTGTATATACTCAGTCATGTAAGACGCTTTTCCGGGAGAACTGTATGCCACCAGCTAAAGACAACAACAGAGAATCAGATCTTATCAGGGATCTGAAGGATAAGCTCCAGCTGAGCGGATCGATACTCAGAACAATTCTGAAGCTCAGCGAGAATATTGTCATTGTGCTGGACAAAACCGGGATCGTAATTGAAGCAAGCGATCAGATAGAAAGAATCACCGGAATTCCACTGAAGCAGATCATCGGAAAAGTATCCTGGGACAGTTTCGTACCCGAAGAAGACAGAGAACGCATCATCGGTTATTTCAATGACCGGTTGAAGGGAACGGGCAATCCCCCCTCAACATACACTCTTAGAGTGATTATCCCCGGAGAAGAATCCCGCCTGATGCGCGTGAACGTTGGTTTTATCCCCGGAACCGAGGATAGGGTCGTCATACTGAAAGACCTCTCTCCTGTGATACTTGAACAGATGAAAACGGCAGAAACCGAAGAGCGTTACCGCACCGTAGTAGAGAATACCAAGGATGGAATCCTTATATGCGGCAGCGAGAGAATTTTCTTCGCGAATAACAGTTTCTGCAGAATGACAGATCTTCCAAGAGAGGATGTCTACTCATTCTCACCGGTGAATTTGTTTCATGAAGTCGAAAGGGACAGGATAGTATCCCTTTTTCTGAAATCCGGGAAAGGATCACTGGGCCCCTCTGTGTTTGAAACCCTGATCAGAAGCAGGGGAGGATTCCTGCCTGTTGAACTATCCACAACGCCCATGCTCTACAGAGATGCCGAGGTTCTTCTGGTTTCAGTCAGAGACCTTTCGCAGCGGAAAGAGGCGGAGAAAAAACTCAGGGAAAGCCATAAGCTCATGAAAGCCATAGTGGACAATTCCCCTGTTGGTATTTCCGTACATGACCGTAACGGTACCCTGCTGCTGGCTAATGATTCATGGCGCAAAATCTGGAACAAGACCATTGAAGACATGAAAGTGATGATGGTTCCCCGCCCCAAACTGCAGATGGACAGGAAGGATACGTACCTGGGAAAACACATCGGTGAAGTTGAGCAAGTCTATAAAGAGGGAGGGGAACTGTACATTCCAAAGCTGAAGATCACAAATCCCTCTCCCGGCGGGGCTGAGTTCATATCTCATCATTTCTACGCTCTGAAGGATGACAACGGCTTCGTTGACAAAGTTGTTATCCTCACTCTTGACCTTACAGAAGCGCTGAAAACACAGGATGAGCTGATCGAAACCAGGAACCAGTTCAGAGAACTGACAGGGAATATTCCCGTAGCCTTATACAGAACGACAACGGAGTCGGGGGGGGAAATCGTTTTCTTCAACCCTGAGATGCAGAGGATGTTCTTTGGAGAAGCGGACAGTGATTTTGAAGGTGTTTCCGTTAAGGACCTCTACGTTGAGGAATCCGGCAGGAAAGATTTTCTGAACATACTTGAGAAGAAGAAAGAAGTTCTCGGTTTCGAGACTGAATTGAAAAGAATTGACGGCTCGACTTTCCTTGCATGCATTTCCGCACGTAAGGTTTCATTGAGAGAAGGTAAAGAGGAATATATAGAGGGGACAATAAGGGATATTACAGACCAGCGCCGTGTAGAGGAAGAGCTTTCAAGGATAGAGCATCTGGAATCCATTGGAACTCTCGCCGGCGGTATAGCACATGATTTCAACAATCTGCTCATGGCTATTCAGGGTAACATCTCCCTTGCCCTGAATGAAGAAGACCTTTCGAAACTCATTATGCGTCTAGAACAGGCCGAGGCATCCACAGAAAAGGCTACTATCCTTACCAGACAGCTCCTTACATTCGCGAGGGGAGGAGTTCCCCTTAAGAACCTGATTGAAGTTGCTCCATTCCTGACGGAAACCGTAATTTTCACTCTGACCGGTTCGGACGTGGAAGCTGTTTTTGAATTCGGGGATAACCTTAATAATATTCAGGCCGACCGGGAGCAGATCACTCAGGTTATACACAATATCACTTTGAACGCTGTCCAGGCCATGATCGGCGGCGGACGCATCACCGTCACCTGCAGCAATGTCAGGATAGAGGAAGATTCAGATACCCGTCTGCCAGTCGGAGATTATGTAAGCATTTCCATAAAGGACGAGGGGACAGGAATTCCCCAGTGTGATCTGAAAAAACTATTCAATCCATATTTCACTACTAAATTCGGGGGATCCGGTCTGGGGCTTTCAACCAGTTATTCAATAATATCAAGGCATTCCGGGGCCATAAGAGTCTTCTCGGAAGAGGGCAAAGGAACCGAGTTCATAATTTACCTTCCGGTTATAGAATCCGATGCGGTGAATTGCGCTCCCCAGGAGGAGCAATCCCTGGAGATCAGCTCCGCATCCGCGCGTATCCTGATAATGGACGACGATGCCAGAGTGAGGGAGGTTCTTTCAGGGATGCTGGACGTTCTCGGGCACGTTGCAGCAGAGTCTTCAGATGGAGCTGAAGCTATTGAGCTCTACCGGGAGAGTATCTCTGCAGGGGAGCCTTTCGATGCGGTTATCATGGATCTTACCGTTCCGGGAGGAATGGGAGGGGAAGGCGCTATTGAAAAACTGAAGGCGATAGATCCGGACGTAAGGGCTATCGTTTCAAGCGGATATGCCAATAACACTGTGCTGTCCAACTATTCCGAGTACGGATTCAGGGGAAGACTTGTCAAACCATTCAGAATATCCACCCTCAAGAAAGAACTTAATAAGGTTCTGGCACAGAAATAAACAGAGCCGTTCTGGAGATGCGTAAGATGAAAGCATTCAAAGCGTACGATATCAGAGGAGTATACGGCAGGGATTTTGACGGAGATACCGTCTACAGGATAGGCTTCTTCCTACCAAGGCTCCTCAAGGCGGATAAGGTTCTGGTGGGTTACGACTGCAGAGAATCAACTCCGGATATACTCAGTCACCTTTTTCGCGGTATCGCCGACTCCGGAGCGGATGTATACGATATCGGATATGCGACAACACCTATGGTTTATTTTGCGACTGCTGTTCATGGTTTCGGGGCATCCCTGCAGATCACGGCATCCCATAATCCGGCTGAATACAACGGTCTAAAGGTATCCCGCGAGGGCGCCCTGCCGGTAGGATACGATACAGGCTTGAGTGAGCTAGAGAAGAATGTTGAAACAGGAGCTATTCAGCCTGCTGTATGGAGGGGAGAGGTTAAAGAGCTTCCGGGCGTTAAGGCGGAGTATATAACCTTCCTGGAGAAATTCCGGGGGGATTATTCGAATTTGAAATTCGGAATCGACTGCTCCAACGGAATGGCCGTTCTACTCGCCAGGGATATTTTCGGCAACGATCCTGCATACCTTTACGACAGGATGGATGGTTCTTTTCCCAATCACCCTCCAAACCCGCTTGATGAGAAAAACACAGCCGATCTGAAAAAACTTGTTTTGGATACCGGTCTGGATGCGGGTGTGATCTTCGATGGCGATGGAGACAGGGTGATGTTCATCGATGAGAAAGGACGATTCGTGCGGCCGGATATTATCACAGGCGTTCTCGGAATTCATTTTCTCAGGAAGGAAAGCGGCAGAGTTCTGCACGATATAAGGACCTCGAGAGGTGTGATCGAATTTATAAAGGGGCTTGGTGGCAGGCCGTTCATGTGGAAGGTGGGGCACTCCCACGCGAAGATGAAAATGCGCGAACTGAACGCGATATACGGAGGAGAACTTGCCGGACATTACTATTTCAGGGATTTCTTCAACTGCGATTCGGGAATGCTCGCCGCGATTCTCGTTCTGAATATTCTGTCGGAACTTAAAAAGCAGGGGAAGACACTTTCCGGACTGATCGATTCTGTTGACATCTATTCAAATTCGGGAGAGATCAACTTCAGAGTAGACGACAAGGAATCAGCCATGAACAGTGTAAGGGAATATTTTACCGGAATTGAAAAACCTGCAGCCTTCTACGATTTTGACGGATACAGGATAGAATATCCAAAATGGTGGTTCAATATCCGCCCTTCGAATACCGAACCTTATCTGAGGCTTGTCGCAGAAGCGGAGACCCCGGAACTCCTTGAGGAAAAACTTGAGATAATTAAAGATCTGATCAAAAAAGCCGGGGGATACGAACAGTCGTAACCCCCGGCATCTGTCAGTTCTTACCGCGTTAGAACCACTTTACTTGTTACCATTGAATCCTGCGACCATATCCTCACGAAATAGACCCCTGAAGTCATGCTGCTGCCGCTGTCATCCGTCCCTTCCCAGGAAACGGTATTCGCGCCAGCGGCGAATTCCTGCGATGTGATCGTGCGGACCTGCCTGCCGGATAGGTCAAAAACGCTAACGGTTACCTGTCCTGTTTCCGCGAGTGTGAAGGGAACCGTAACGTGTGATGAGAAGGGATTCGGATAAACAGGATCTGCGTATAAAGGCTGTAATGCCGCCCACTCATCCCCGGTAATGGACGTCCCTATCGGGATGGTGAGTACTTTTATGCAGAAATTGGCGGTTGAACCAATGGTGTTGAGGTCGACCCAGGTCGAACCTTCAAGGAAAAAACTCTCTCCAGGGCTGGCACTTGATGGAACGATAGTCCTGGATGACGCCCCAAGAAGAACAGGGACATCTGAGGTACAGTCGAAGGGCTGCCCTCCGCTTCCCAGCTGAAGGTAGGCGTGGAAATCATCTCCCTCGTCAAGCGTTACAGCGATGGGAAAGTCAACGGTGTGAAATCCCGTGAGAAGCGCTGTTCCCGTAACGGATGCAAGTTCATCGGATAGCACTCCGCTCGCGAAAGTGCCGTAAATTTTCGCGGTATAATCAACGTTGTCTTCCACAGTGAAGAAGCTAACGGACGCAATATCTTCATCCTGTGCGGATGTAAACGTATTGAAGGTTTCGATAGCTGTGGTAAGAGTATCACGCCAGCCGTGGTAATCGTGGTAGTAAATATCAGTGTACTGTACATACTCAACGTCCCGCAGGGATACAGCCCCCATGGTCGGGTTCTGACCGGCATGCTTGTCGTAATAGGAGATCCAGAAGTAGCCGTCATATCCCCAGCCGGTTCCCCAGCTGTTCTTGCATATCCATGCTCCGGGGCTGGGTGCCTGGGTTACCCTTGAATCATCCCAGCCGACAATTGATACGGCATGGTTCGGGTCGAGAAGACTCGTCGGTGGCTGGTAATGCTCGTATTCACCGTTGATGAACGAGCTACTGCTACAGAGGCAGGTTCCCATTACACCGTAATCCATTATGGCCTGCTTGATGACATCGATATTCTCAAGGTTGGCTCCTGCGGTGTACCAGATTATCTCTCGTGGGTAATAGTAGTGGTACGACGCAAGGTGCCGCTCGGGAGGGGTATCGAACGACTGTCCGTCGATGTTGCGCACAGCACCCTCGCCTCTGGTGAGGTATGCCGAGGTTACAAGGTAATCTCCCCCCTGATGCACTTCCAGCCCGGTTCCGGTTGGAGGTGTCACGTCATCGTTGTTATGCTGGTTGAAGCCGTTCCACCAGTCCAGATGGTACTCGGCAAGGTCAGGTTCTCCCGTTTCCCCTGCAGCCGCCCAGGCGCCGGTCATGAGAAGGTTGCCCTCCATCGCAGACATTGCCCCGAATGTCCAGCAAGTGCCGCCCTGCTGGGATTTAACGGAGGTTACATAATTTGTTCCTCCAACATCACGAAGATCATAAGTAGCTGGCGGATCTGCAGATACGACAGAAACCAGGAATAAAAGAGTAAGAACGAACAGGAGCTTTCTCATACTAACCTCCGGCATCATAAGACATGTTCAACTGTTTCAGTAAGATAAACATAAAAAGTGGAAATTCGTTCCACTACAATGGTTTCTTCGCAGGTTAAGGTCAAGGAGAAGGGTATGATGTATTTGCCTTGAATTTGCACCTATGTATTATGTTAATCTGAGTAAGCAACGCAGATTGTGTAGAACATTACAAGCCTTCCATTCTGGATATTTCGAAGGGAGTTCTGATGATTGACAGGCTCAGGTCAATGATAAGCGGAGTTGAAGCTGATTTCATCGATATCAGGTATGAGATAAAGACCGAGACCAGGATAGGCTTCGCCGGCAGGGAGATAAGAAACGTCGGTTCGAACAGAACCGATGGATATGCTATCCGGGTCGGAAAGAATGGCGGCTTCTCCTCTGCAACTGTGACAAGGGAGGAAGACGTTCCCCGTGCATTGCAGCTTGCTGTCGAGGGAGCGGAAACGATAGTCGCCACCGGAGGTAAAAAATCTGTCCTTGCGGATGTCCCCGTAGTTGTAGAGAACGTTGAGCTCGTTCTTGATGGTGATCCAAGAGAGGTCGGCATCGATGACAAGATAGAGCTTCTTAAGAAATACAACGATCTCATGCTGGATCAGCCCCGGATAGAGACCACTAACCTCAACTATATAGAGATCGGCAGAGAGAAGCACTACGTGAACTCCGAGGGGACAGCTGTTTCTGAGGAGATACTGACCACGAACATTGCCGGGGAAGTCATAGCAAAAAGCGGCAGCCTTGTTCAGAATATCAGGGTAGCCATCGGAGGAGCCGATGGATATAACCGTCTGCTTTCAAGGGAGGATGTCTTCTTAAAAAGAGCGAAGGTAGCAGCGGAGCTTCTGGACGCGGAACCGGTTAAGGGCGGTACCTATAACGTAGTATTAAGCCCGATGCTAGCAGGGGTTTTCACACATGAAGCCTTTGGTCATTTCAGCGAGGCGGACATAATAGAGGACAATCCCTCCTTAAGAGAGAAGATGGCGCTGGGAGAGAAGCTTGGTTCGAACGTGATAACCATTGTTGCGGATTCGACCATGCCCGGTCAGATAGGCTACTACGAATACGATGATGAGGGTGTTGCCGTAAAACCCGTTACGCTTATGGACAGAGGGGTTCTGACAGGAAGACTTCATTCCCGTAGAACCGCAAGCGCTTTCGGTGAGCCTGTGAGCGGGCATACCGTTGCGGAGGACATGCGTTTTGAACCTATAGTCAGGATGGGTACCATTTATATCAAGCCCGGCGAAATGACTCTTGATGATCTTCTTGCAGAGCTGGGAGACGGACTGTATCTGATCGATGGCAAAGGCGGCCAGACCAGCGGAGAGAATTTTACGTTCGGGGCACAGTACGGATTCAAGGTCAAGGATGGCAGAATAGGCCCGATGATCCGTGACATCAATATAATGGGCAACCTTTTCACAACCCTTCAGAATATAGAGGCGATAGGGAACGATATGGAACTCTCGGAGCGGGGCGGCTGCGGCAAGGGGCAGCTCAATATCAAATCAGCACTGGGATCACCCCATATTCTGGTCCGCAACATGGTAGTTGGAGGGGTATAACATGAAGAAACTGTTGGATATAGCAGCGAAAGCATCCGATCAGGCGGAAGTATTCTCAATCAGAAACGATTCCAGTTCCCTGGAGATGCGGAATGGAAAGCCCAGCGACATGTCGGCATCCATTCAATCAGGTTACGCCCTCAGAATCCTCAAGGACGGCAGGATTGGCACCGCCTATACGAAAAACCTTCTGAACAGAGAAGAACTGGTGTCAAACGCTCTGGATTCTCTGAAGGGCAGAGTTGAAGCGGGCTTCTCGTTTCCCGGACCATCGGAGATCCCCGAATCATGGCTTCCGGATGAGTCTGTTTCCTGCATGGGCTTTCATGACCTCCATTCCCGCTCCAGAGCCGTGCTGGATTACCTGAGCCGAAAAATTGATGGACAGATCGACGTCAACTCCGGCAGGGGAGTTCAGGATATGTCCATCATGAACACAAGCGGGCTTGATGTCTCGAGAAAGAGCTCCTTCATGTACATTTTCACATCCCTTCTGTTTCCCAACACTGAAACGGCTATCCGGAAACTCTACCAGAGCAGAAAGGCTGCGGATTTTCCTGTAGAAGAGCTGGATGCTCTTGCAGATCTGTATGCCTCCGGTCTTCCCGAGGTTTCCATACCAACCGGCAGAATGAAGGTAGTCTTCACACCCGACACAATGTACACAATACTCTGGAGGCTCTCCCAGGCAGCATCAGGGAAATCCTTCTACAACAGTGTATCCCCCCTTCAGAACAGACGGGGAGAGAAAGTTCTTTCGGAGAAATTCACCCTCTACGGAGATCCCACAGATCCGCTGGAGGTCGACCAGCATTTCTTTGACGATGAGGGGGTTCCCGCCAGGAAGCACACCATATTCGACAAAGGTGTCTTCGGGAATCTGATACTTAACCTCGATTACGCCAGCAAACTGGGTGAAGAGCCCACCGGAACCGGATACCGCGGAGGTATGTGGGGAGGGGAAACCGTCGCACTGGCTCCCGCGCCTTCCCTCAGCTGCAGCCGTATCGCCCCCGGTAATGTCTCCTTTGAGGATATGATCAGGAGTATCGACAGAGGAGTAGTAGTATTTGGTGTTCTCGGCGCTCACTCCGGCAACATTCTCAACGGTGATTTCTCTGTGGGACTCGATCCGGGTTTTTACGTCGAGAACGGAGAGATAAAGGGCAGAGTGAGGGACGGGATGGTATCCGGGAACGTTTACGATGTTCTGAATAACATCGAATCAGTAGAGAACCGTCTTCACGTTTCTTACGCGGGAGGTATGTACCCCTCGATTCTTCTGGATGATGTTAGTGTAGCGGCTAAGTAACACCCTGCAGTTTCCGGCAGCGTCGTTACCCGAATCGGGCAGGCTTCGGCCTGCCCTTTCTGTTCCTCGCGCAATAACTCCGCAAATTACTATATTCTTTAATATGGACTGAATAGTAAAGGAGTTCAGAATGGAAATGCATGAACTTTCGATGGAGAACAGATCGGTCCGGCGCTTCATGCAGGAGATCAGCATACCGGATGGAGACCTTCTCCATTTCATAGATTCAGCCCGTCTTGCTCCCTGCGGGGCTAATCTTCAGCTTCTTCGCTTTACACCGTTCACTGACAGAAAACACTGTTCACGGATCTTCCCTGCGCTGAAGTGGGCGGGCTACCTTGAAGACTGGAATGGTCCGGATGAGGGTGAAAGGCCTGCAGCTTACATCATCATCCATGCCCCTCATTCAGAGAGACGGCATATACCGGTGGATGCGGGTATAGCCGCCGCGTACATTGTGCTGACCGCCAGGGAATCCGGTTACGGATCGTGCATGATCATGAGTTTTGATGCAGAAATGATAAAGGAAGCTGCGGGAACCCCCGGGGGATATTACCCCTTTCTGATAATCGCTCTTGGTGTGCCGGGGGAGGAGATCGTACTTGAGGAAACTGATGGAAACATCAGATATTACAGAGACACAGAGGACAGGCACCACGTTCCCAAACTTGCCCTTGAAAGTCTTATTGTACCAGCTACGGAATAATGGAGGACGGAATGTTCAGTTCAGAAGTATATACGCAGCGCAGAACAAGGCTGACCAGCACAATGCCGGAGGAATTTCTTTTAGTAGTCCCTCCTTCGCGGTCGAAGTCCACCAGCGCCGACGGCAGTTATCCATACACTCCCAACATGAACCTTGTATACCTCACGGGAGTTGATCAGCCGGGAACATGGCTTGTCATGCACCGTAGAGCGGGTATGGATATCCGGGAGGATCTTTTCATCGATGCCTACGATGAAACACATGCCAAATGGATTGGCTCGGTGCTTACGAAAGAGGAAGCCTCAGAACAGACCGGTATAGAGAAGATCTCATTCAACGGTACCGTAGAGAAATGGATAGACAGGATAATAATACGCTGGGGGATAGAGAATGTATGGGTTGATTTCCCGGTCGCAGGTATTGCAGGAGAAAGTGGAAGTCGTCTGGATTTTGCCAACAGGCTGATATCCTCCTACCCTCACCTGAAATTCAGAAGACTGTCTGGAGACATTTTCCGACTGCGGATGATCAAGGGGCCCGAAGAGCTGGAAACCATGAAAGAGGCAATCGATATCACCCGCAGGGGATTTCTGCATGCTCTTCAAGCACTGAAACCGGGAATGCTCGAGTACGAGTTCGAGGCGGAGCTTCTGTACGAATTTATGAAGAACGGCGAAAAAACACCCGCATTCTCCGCGATTGTCGCCGGCGGGAACAGGGCTACATGTCTTCATTACGTTGAAAATGATAAACCCCTTGAAGAAGGGACTCTGCTTCTTCTCGATTTCGGCGCAAGGAAGGATTACTACAATTCGGATATCACAAGAACCTTTCCGGT
>QNDS01000031.1 GCA_003644925.1 Candidatus Fermentibacterota bacterium | reverse complement strand
TGAAATTGAGGACTCCGAATATGCCGGCAGCACATTCAAGCAGGCCGGGGAATATCTGACCGCATCGCTCGAGAATGCCGACAATGTGTTTAACAGGGTTCAGGATAAACTGATTAAGAAAATGGAAGGTCAGAACTCTTGAGTAAAATAGAACGAACACTGTTTGTACCTGCCGCTTTGCAAGCGGACACACAGGAGGCACTTGGGGAATTCTGCCGGAACGCCAGGGGTGATATTCTGAAGATGACCACGCTTGCAGCAAGCGGCCATCCGGGCGGTTCGATGTCTTCACTTGAAATTTTTGCCCTGCTGTGGTCCCAGGCCAACGTAGATCCGAAGGATCCGCTGAAAACCGGACGGGATAGGATACTGGTTAGTCATGGTCATACTTCGCCGGCTGTCTATTCCACACTCGGAAGACTGAACTTCTTTGATCTGAAGAGGGTGATTGCAACTTTCAGGAAAGCAGGCAGCCCCTTCGAGGGTCACATTGAAAGATCAGTTCCCGGAGTTGAGCTGACAACTGGGAACCTCGGCCAGGGAGTTTCAGCCGGAGCGGGAATGGCTCTTGCGGACAGAGCAAACGGCATTCGTAACCATGTATGGATCATCACCGGTGACGGCGAGCATCAGAAGGGCCAGATTGCCGAAGCAAGAAGGTTCATCAAAAAATACGATCTTAATAACATTACAGTTGTTGTAGACTGCAACGGCCTTCAGATATCAGGACGCACGGACAGGGTCATGTATACGGACATTGCCGCTGAATACAGAGCTGACGGCTGGGATATCATCGAAGTAGACGGTCATGACCTTTCCGCTCTCTACAGGGCTTTAAGACCGCAGGAAACACCGGGTGCACCCAGACTCATAATGGCAATGACTGTCATGGGCAATGGTGTCTCCTTTATGGAAAACGATCCGCAGTATCACGGTAAAGCGCTATCCCCCGACCAGCTTGAATCGGCCCTTTTTGAACTTGACATTGCTGATGATACTGAAGAGCTTGCAGAACTGAGAATTGACGGCTGGAGGGGCAAGGGAGGTTTCGATCTCAGGTTTCCATCCAGGGTACTGGAAAACGTGGGTACTCCCCTTATTTACGATGCGGATTACAAAGGAGACAACAGGGGCGCTTTCGGTGCTGCGCTGATGAACCTTGCACAGGCAAATACCGATAACCTGCCGCTTGTTTTCGACTGTGATCTTGCCGGTTCTGTGAAAACGAACCGGTTCGGAATTGAATATCCGGATCATTTCTTTCAATCGGGTATCATGGAGCACAACACAGCCACAGCTGCGGGTGCCGCATCGATAGCGGACAAGGTTGTCTTCTGGGCGGATTTCGGGGTTTTCGCAGCTGATGAAACATTCAACCAGCACAGGCTCAACGATATCAACATGACCAACCTCAAGGTTGTAGCAACCCATTGCGGTCTGGATGTTGGGATGGATGGAAAAACTCATCACTGTATCAACTACATAAGCCTTATGGCGACACTCTACCATTACAACACGGTCGTACCGGCAGACCCGGGCCAGACAGACAGGGTAATCAGGTATGCGGCAACACATCCGGGTAATTTCTTCATCGCAATGGGAAGATCCAAACTACCCATTATCACGAAAGAGAACGGAGAGCCTTTCTTCGGTGGGGATTACGAATTCGTATACGGCCTTCATGACCGCATAAGGGAAGGATCCGATGTGGCAATAGTCGCCATGGGCAACATGGTACACAGAGCGATGAAGGCCAGGGAAATACTGGTTGAAAGTGGCATCTCAACGGCTGTATACGCCGTCAGCTGCCCCCTGTGCATAGAATCAGAGCTACTTGATGAACTGTCGGGATACAGACTTGTCGTAACGCTGGAAGATCACGACCGTGACACAGGTATGGGGTCGAAACTGGCGATCGCCGTTACAGGTTTCGAAAAAGCTGTCAATCTCAGAAGGAAGGGCATAACCCGCTACGGAGTATCGGGTGATCCTGAAGATCTGTACAGAATGGCAGGGCTTCTTCCAGAACAGATTGCGGAGTACATCCTGGCTGAAACCTGATGTGACCGTACGTCACTTGCGACACTTACGCAGAGTATCCGGTAATCCCTGGTAACTGCAGTGCCTTTCATATGCAGGGAGGAGAATTGTGCTCAATCTTGTTCCCCGGCTGATCTCACTTAATCTGTCCGATGGTAATCTATCCGGGTCCATTTCCGGGAGTGTACTCATATTCGATGTATCCGGCTTCACATCAATGGCCGAAATCCTTTCCGCAGAGGGAAACAGCGGAGCAGAAGCTCTATCGAATACAATGAACAGCATCTATACCAGAGGAATTCTCTCAATGATCAGGGGAAGCGGAGGCTTCGTATCCGGATTCAGCGGAGATTCATTTGCTGTTATCCTTCCGGGAACAGCAATTGATAAGGCAGAAGCTTTTGCAGAAGAAATGCTGAAAAGACTTGATCTGGCATCAGCATCTTCCAATGCAGAAATCGTATTTCGAGCCGGTGGTTCCGATGGAATAATTGACTGGGGAATATTCGGGCGGGAGAAGAAAGGATGGTTCTTCTCTGGAGGTGCATTCAGAAGGGCTTTTGGGGCTCTTGCAGATTCTGAACAGGGAGGGTTTTCAATATGCAGGGAAAGTACGTCTGCACTCGAAACCATTCCTGTTGATAGAATGGGAGGGCGAGCTCCGGATAGAATTCTCGAAACCAGCTTCTTCCCTGAGAAATTACTAAACTCAGAACCCTATGGGGAATTCAGAAGAGTTTTCTCCGTGTTCCTGACTCCAGCGGATGTTTACGAAGATGATCAGAAGCTGATCCGTTCAATAGCTCCGGATGCCATACAGTATTCAATAGAGACAGGAGGGTTTTGGGGCGGAGTTCACTACGATTCGAAAGGATTCTATTTTCTTATCCTCTATGGGGCTCCTGAAGCTCACGAGAACGACCAGGAACGAGCTCTGACTTTCGCCCGCCAGATACACAGCTCCACTCCATTTCCCGTTAGAACTGCTATTTCTTCGGGAACCGTGTATGCCGGTTTTCTGGGGTTCAGGCAGATGGGAACCTATACGGTTCTTGGAAGTCAGGTGAATATAGCCGCCCGGATAATGAGATTCGAAGGAAATCCCGGGATTTATGCAACTGACAGAGTCGCCATCAATACTCCCGGATCAGGCACACCGATCTCAGTCAGAATCAAGGGTATAGTTGATGAAGTAAACATCTTCAGACTTGATGGCAGCACTGCAGAATCAGGTGGACATCCTTACGAGGGTAAGCTTCTTGGAAGAGACGAAGAGCTGCGTAAGATTACTGATCTTGCCCGGCAAACAGCCGATGATTCCGCGGGTTGTCTGTTTCTGGTTTCAGCTGCAGCAGGAACCGGCAAGTCCCACCTTCTATGGGAGGCCGGCACTATCCTGGAAACTCAGGGGTTCCGAAGGATCCATTTGAGATGCGATGACATTATAAGACGAAGCTTCGGGCCATTTGTCACATATCTCAGAGGCTATTTCCAGCAGAAGAGGGGTTCATCGGAGCAGGACAAACTTGCTGCGTTCAACAGAATATTCAAGGCTTTCTGTACGGGATTAAAAGATCGGTATCCGGACAGAGTCCGGGAGCTTGAAAGAACAGCATCGTTTCTCGCTGCTCTTCTGGGAATTGATATGCCCGGCTCTCTATACCATCAGGTCGGGCCGGAAGGAAAGCAGGAAAACACGATTACAGCCCTGCGTGATTTCTTTCTGGGTCTTGCTCATCCGCAGCCGCTTTTCCTCGTCATAGACGATATTCAGTGGCTTGATGACAGCTCCGAATCTCTTGTCAGGAGTATGGCCAGAAATCTGGAGGATACTCCTGTTGTTATTGCTCTTGCTGCCAGAACACATGACGATGGTTCGAGAATAGTCATTCCCTCTGATAAGGACTCTTTTATTATTGACCTCGAACCATTGGAACAACATACACTTCCAGAACTTGTAAAGGATCTGCTCGGAGGGATGCCCGGACCCGAACTGGAATCATTCCTTGCCGCACACTCCCGTATGAATCCATTCTACCTTCGCCAGTACGCCGTTTACCTTGCCGAGTCGGATTCCATAAAGAAAAAGAACGGCATCATTACCCTCTCCGCATCTCCGGATATGATTCCAGGCGGTATCGTCGACCTTCTTATGGCGCGAATTGATCGACTGTCAGGTGATCTGAAAAGAGTTGTGAGAACAGCTTCGGTTCTGGGATTTGAATTCAATTCCAGAGTTCTTTCGGCAATGCTGACAGGCAGAGAGATTACGCCGCTGCTGAGCAACGGTGCGGAGGAGAAACTCTGGTCATCTGTTTCGGAGATCGTCTACATCTTTCAGCACTCTCTCCTGAGGGAAACAGCATACAGCATTCAGCTGGAGAGTGAGCTTGTTAAACTGCACAGCATAGCAGCCTGCGCAATTGAGAATATTTATCCGGGTGATGAAACGTTTTTTCCTGATCTCGCATACCACTGGGACAGGGCCAAAGACAGCGAAACAGCATGTTTCTATCTTGATAAAGTGCTTGCGGCCGCTTCAGGGAGTGGCGATGTAAAACTTGCATACAAGTGCATAGTAAGGTTGCGGGAACTTCTCGAACTTCAGCCGGACAGGAAAGATCAGCTTATCGGAATAATGATCAGGGAAATCAAGATCCTTGGAATATTCGCAAGATGCAGGGAAGCTGTGGAACTGGCCGAAAGAACAGAAGAACTGGCTCTCGCAGCAGGGGACAGAAAAAGATACGCGGAAGCAATGGGCATGCGTGCCTGGCTTGCCTCCCGTCTTGGAGATATGAAGACTGCCGTTGAGGTAAACGAGAAAGCGCTCGAAATCCATAACGAGCTTGGATATCTGAAGGGGATATACGAATCCACCGGGTATCTTGCCGCGATCAAGTTCATGACAGGTCATGTAGCTGAAGCCAGAACACTGTTTGAGAAACAGCTGAGAATATATGAAGAGATGAAGGATGATAGCGAGAGCAGCGCCAAGGTGTACAATAACATGGCATCTACAGCAGTCGATCCTGCCGAGAAACAGCAGATTCTCGAAAAAGCGATTGAAATCGCGAAGCAGCACAAGGACAAACGGCTGCATTCTGTCAGCCTTGGAAATCTTGCGGATGTATTTCACAATAAGAATCAGTTTGAAGAAGCAGCGATGACTTACCAGAAAGCACTGGATATAGCGCGGGAAATCGGTGACAGGTATTACATATCCTACCACTCATGCGGTCTTGCAATACTCAAAACCGATAAGGGAGACTACTCCGGGGCTGTAGAGATGCTTCAGGAATACTATGAGACCTCCCGTGATATAGGTATTCGATACGGTGAGGCGGAAGCACTTGGTTACATGGCGGTTGCTCTAATGAGACAGGGTGAACTCGAACGTGCTCTGGATGCTTTCGATCAGGCAATACCGATCTTCCAGGAACTGGATTACGTCCACTACATCTACTACTTTCAGGCGGACAGAGCACGAACTCTTTTCCACCTTGGAAGGCTTCCGGAAGCGGAAACTGCCGCCAGAGATTCTAATTCTCTGATCGAGAAACAGGAAAAATCCGAAGCTATGCCGGAGAACGATTCCCTTCTGCAGAGAATTCGTTTTGAAAACGCTGAAAACCTCGAGGAAAAACTGAACTGTATCAGGAGTGTTCAGGAGATCATCTCCGGGGCTTCAGATCCTGTCAGCGTTGTTCTTCCTGTACTTGATCTCTGGGAGATGGTTCAGGTCTCCGGGGATGATTTACCTGAAGGACTCTCACCGGCAGTATTGAGGAAGGAACTCGTTGAGATCCTCGACAGGGCTGTCGATGAAAAACCTGCTCATGATATCATTTCCATCCGGGACGAGATCAGTAAAACCTGATGGGACCAGAAGTCAGTTCCATTATAGGAACACCCCTCCTGCAGAGCTGGAGGGATTGTAAGTATCAATGGCAGCACATGCCTACTTCAGAACAACAATCCGCTCTGTTGCTGTGAAATCTCCTGCACGCATTGTGCAGAAATAAACTCCCTCGTGAAGGTTGTTGAAATAGACAGAATGTTCACCACCGGGTAATTCCTGTGAATACCGGAAGATGATACGACCTGTAACATCGTACAGCAGAAGATCAACAATTGCCGATTGCGGCACAGATACATGAATTGATAAGTTGCCGAATGACGGGTTTGCAACCGATTCAAGATCCCAGTAAGTGACTCCTTCAGGATTAGTGTCACCAATACTTAGATAAGAGGTGTAAGATACTGCAACATCAAAAAGCTCCGGTGTTACTGCAGGGTCTGCGGTCTGCAGTATTACCCTGTACTGAACAAAATCTGTTGAATCAGCAAGAATGCCAGACAGATCAGTGACTGTATTAAACACTGTATCAGACCATACACCCATACTGGCGGAATCCTGCGAACTCCTGAACTGAAATCCCACAGATGTTCCAATCGGTTTCTGCTCGTTGGATATAAAGAGTTCCCAGAAATCAACTGTATTCGCGTCAAGAATGGATGATTCAAGAGACCCAGCAGCAGAATAGCCCATCACATCCCACCACCTTATGTCATCTTCATTTTGGGAAGCTCCCAGCACATCTGTGTCACCGTTTCCGTCCACATCAGCAGCATACACCGCGATTGCATAATCAAAGGCACCGTCAACTGTATGCTCGATCCATGAGGTGCCTGTGCCATCGGTGTTTTCCCACCAGGTAATGTCATCGCCATAACGGGCAGCCCCCAGTACATCTGTGTCACCGTCTCCGTCTACATCTGCGGCAAAGGTTGAGTATGCAGACCTGAAGTGATCGTTTACTGTGTGTTTCGTCCACACGGTGCCTGTGCCATCGGTGTTTTCCCACCAGGCGATCTCATTAGCCATGTAACCAGCCCCCACCACATCTGTCACACCGTCTCCGTCTACATCTGTAGCATATACTGAGACTGCACCTTCAAAGGAACCATCAACTGTACGTTCTGTCCACACCGTACCTGCGCCATCAGTGTTTTCCCACCAGCTGATACCGCCAAAAGCTGCAGCCCCCAGCACATCCATATCACCATCTCCGTTTAAATCTGTGGCAAAAACTGAGCGTGCACCACTAAAGAGGCCGCTCACATTATGTTTTGTCCACACGGTGCCTGTGCCATCGGTGTTTTCCCACCAGCTGATCTCATTATCTATATAACCAGCCCCGAGCACATCCCTGTCACCATCTCCGTCTACATCTGCGGAATAAACTGAGGCTGCACCATTAAAATCATCATCTACTGTATGCTTTGTCCATGCGGTGCCTGAGCCATCAGTGTTTTCCCACCAGGCGATATCATCGGCCATATCAGCAGCCCCAAGCACGTCCACATCACTGTCTCCGTCTACATCTGCAGTGTATACTGAGGTTGCACCATTAAAATCACCGTCTACTGTATGCACTGTCCACACTGTGCCTGTGCCATCGGTATTTTCCCACCATGTAATGTCATCGCCATAACGGGCAGCCCCCAGTACATCTGTGTCATCGTCTCCGTCTACATCTGCGGCATAAACTGAGCGTACACCATAAAAGTAACCGTCTACTATATGCTCCACCGGTGTGGTAAGGATGTCTGATGCCAAACACAACAAGCTTCCAGCATCACTAATATGATCGGCAGAATAGTAGTTGTTGCCCCAGTCTGTTACAGGACCCAGGACTCCACAGCCACCGGACCAGTCTGTCTGTGTTGCTGTGTCAGAAAATGAAACCGAAGTAAGAATGAGTGCAGCAGCGAGAATTGTTCGCAAGCGACTCTCCAATTCAAAAGTAAAGATATCACAAAACGTATATTGTCTGTATTAAAATAGAAGTCAACAGAGTTAACAATCTTATGGGACCGGACATCACTTGCGACACTTACGCAGAGAATCATTGAAATAAGTAAACTGGATTTCTCGTCAAATCAGATCAAGAGCCGTCTGAACATTTCATTGTAGGATTCGGTGCCGGAGATAACGTTCCAGTAGCCCTGAACGTACTCTTCGTTGTCCCGGAGCCCCATCATGGCTATCCTGCGGGTGAATGGGCTGAAGAGCAGATGTCTGTAGAATATCGACTGCCTGACGATGCTTATACAGCAGTTTTTCCTGTTCAAAAAGGTTCTGCGGTCTCCCCCTGAATGGATGCAGTCTGCTACCATGAATCCGCTCTGTACGGCATGACCGATTCCTTCTCCGGAAATGTGATCCACGAGGCCAGCAGCATCTCCTGTAAGATAGATATTCCTTTGACCAAGATTTCTCTCAAGCTCCCGGGACGGTATCGGGGCTCCATGAAGCTGGTATTTATCGCAGGATATGCCTCTTGCGGAAAGGAAACCGTTCAGCGCCCCGGTTATATCGGAAGGCGATGCGGGGCTGCCCACAGCTCCTGCGCCAATATTGACCTTCTCACGGTCAGGGATAACCCAGATGTAACCGCAGGGGAAATAACCGAAGTGAATCTGAATATCTTCCAGTTTGTCGTTCAGATCGGTCAGCGGTATGAAATACTCCAATCCCATACCTGTTCCCTTGCCCCTTTTACCGGAAATGCATTTCCGGACAAGACTACCGTAACCATCCGCCCCGACAAGATTTGAGAAGAAATATCGCTTTCCTGTTGAGGTTGTTACTGAAGATGAATCAACAGACACAACTGCATCCCCTGTAATGATGGAAGCCCCGGCCATGGCCGCCTTATCAAGCAGTGTATTATCGAAGTTTCTTCTGGATATTATCAGTATGTGAGTGTCCGGTGAAGTGAAGGTCCTGAGGAGTTCATCCCTGTTCCATAGGGACATGGTACTGTGTTCGGCAAGTGTCTGCGCTTCCAGTTCTTCAGCCGGGAGAATACCGGATCTGGTTAGAATCTCCGCCGTCCTTGCGCTCAGGGCACCGCCGCATACTTTGTCTCTTGGAAAAACAGCTTTGTCTATCAGGATACAGGGGATACCGGCAGATGCAAGTTTCCAGGCGCACGAAGCACCCGCAGGCCCCCCCCCTACGATCAGGGTCGGGTCTTTACTCTTAACACTATTGATCATTTGCATGCAGTTTCCCGGGAGCCGGGGCCTGCCGGGCAGGCCCCGATAAGCTTAGAAGGAATCAGCGGAATCGGTGATCTTGACGCCTTCCGAAACAACGTATGAAGGGACACTCATAGCTACAGGAGCCCTTCGTCCATAGGTGTTGGATTCATTTATGGATTCGGATACCGATGAAATAACCTTCACGTTACCAAGCACGTTCTGGAAAGAGTCGGTTACCCTTGATGAGAATATTGGAGACACGATTTTTCCATCTTCAACAAGAACTGCGTTGAACCTGGAACTGCCGGTGAATATTCCTTTACTCCGGCTGGGGATATTCATGTAATGCAGAGCAGGGATGTACAGTACTCTACCCATATCCTTGACTGCTTCAAGCGGGTCCGCAGAACCGAAGCCTGTATCCATCACTATACTTGGCGAACCGGTATCGTGCCCGGTAGGCTTCTTTCCGTACTTGGCGGCGGTAGCTGAATCGTACATAAGATTCATCAGTTCTCCATCCTCCACCAGCGGGAAGATGTTTCTCCTGCGGCCGCACATGTCGAATCCGAACATGAAAGTTTCCGGATTTGTAGGGTCGTCTACAACGGAGATCGTATCCCCGAGGATTTTCTCCCCGATTTTGTATTTAGTAGTCCAGCTCTGTTTTTCCTCCCAGCTTCTTCCGGCCAGTCCGGTATAAACCGCCATGCCGATTATCTCTGCCACAGCACTCGGTCCGAAGATAACCGTGTATTCCCCTGGCTCAGCCTTGAAACCATCATTGTCCTCAAAGACGGGTATCAGCTTACTGAGAGTATCTATTGTTTTATCAACTGAAAAATCCGAGGCTCTCCAGCCGGTCTGGTTATGTGTAAGCTCCCATTTGGCCTGAGGATGTTTCAGCACAACAGAGAACAACTGATCGGTGCCTCTGTGGGATACTTCGTTTCTGTTGGCCGTAGTAAGAAGGTACACCTCCATCAACCCGCTGGACCAGGACCCGGAGAAATTGTACTGCCCTCCGAGTTTCTCGATAATACTCCTGTAAGCATCAGCCTTCATGCCTGGATCAATATCAGCAAGATCCAGGTCGAACTGGCTATCTTCGCTTATCGAAGTTTCAATCTCATCGAGAATCGGATCGTATGTTTTAGGTGAAGCCATTCTCGCTTTTTCCTTTGCTGCATTCAGGATGCCCCGGACAGTATCCACATCGTTTATCGCTCCGAGGTAGGTCTGACTTCCCTGTTTTCTGCCCTCGGTTACTTCCATATCCAGTCTCATAAGATCTTCCGAAGTATTCAGGGAAACCGAATTGTTGCCAATCCGCATGAGATGGCTTTTCTCATGATGCAGCTGAAGTGTAGCCTGAATGCCGGAGTCGGCAGCTTCATCTCTTACCTGCATCAGAATCTTCCTGATGTTTGCGTCCAGCATTTTCTACTTCCTTTCTCCGGTAATCACATCATCGAATTTAACAACTGGGACTCCGTGACCTATCTGCATAACCTGATTCGGCTCGCCTTTCCCGCAGTTATTTACCTGCTCTACTATCCATGTGGATTTATCACCCACTGCAGATAGTGCCCCGTAGAACTCCAGAGTATGCCCCTGGTACGTGGGATTTCTCAGAACTCTGGTCTTTTCTCCGTTCTTCACTTCCCAGGCGATTTCGCAGCCGAAGTGGAAATGCTCTCTGTTCGAACCGATGGACCAGGAGACGGGGTTATCAACCACGATTCCATCCTCGGTCGATGCTATTATCTCCTCCTCCGAGCCATCGTTGCCCGGAAGTATGTTCACATTTGTCATTCTGTCTATAGGAGCTCTGTAGAAAGATGTTGCGCGGGCAGCTCCTCCACTCTGCGTGAAGACTTCCCTGCCGGCTCTGTCATTCGCTTCGTTTACCATTGCTCTTGATGTAAGGGCGTTGACCAGGATACCCCTGTCAATAAGGAGATAATCACGCTCAGGGGTTCCATCATCATCGAACCCGAATGAGCCGGGGAATTCGCAATACTTCCATAAGAACTCACAGACAGCTTATCACTTCCGTACCTTAATTTGCCGAATGAATCAAGATCAACGAAGGAGCCTCCGGCATAGGACAGCTCGTATCCGAGAATTCTGTCCAGCTCAAGCGGATGCCCGATCGTTTCATGAACCTGAAGATGACCCTGACCGGGAAGCAGTATCACAGATCTTCTTCCATACTCGAGGGGTTCAGCCTTTATAAGCTCCGCCAGTTCCGATCTGACTCTTGCTGCATGTCCTGCGAAGAGCTCCGGATCAGACATCATTTTCCAGCCGGCAGTACCGTCTCCCGTTGAATACAGGCTCATACTGCGTCTTTGCATCTCACCATCGGAATCCAGCGCCATGACCATGATCGTACCGAAAACAGAGGCAAGATCCTTGTTAATTTCGGAACCGTCGCTGTTCTGAAAGTGAATCTTCTTCTTCTGGAAATTGACGAACACCATTCTCTTGAGAATAAAATCTTCCTTCAGATCATTATCAAGCCTGGTAAGAAAGGCCAGCTTATCCTGAAGGCTTACAGAGAAAGGATCAACCTCGACAGGGGACGCGTAACTACCCTTAACAGCTTCTCCGGCGCCCATAGAAAGGGGGACGTTAACAAGTCTGGATGCTGTTCTTGCATTCGCAGCCGCTTTCGCGAAACACGCATCAATTCCGGATGGATCGCTGGTAGCTGAAAAACCCCACGCGCCTTCCCATAAAACCCTTACCCCGATACCGCTCTCCACCGTTGTATCGTTGGCCTCAAGATCACCGTCGTAAAGTAAGAGTGTTTCAGAACTGTCATCAAGGTAGTATCTTGCGTCAACGTAATCGGCGCCTTCTGAAGATATTCTCGATATGTTGTTTGCTATCTCCTTCTTCACATTCACTTCCGTCATGGAATACCTGCCTTAATATTGAAGAGAATTGAACACATATATTTCCTAATATACGAATTATTAAGAATCCGAAAAATCCGTGCCTGTTACAGACTGTTACAATCTGTCAACATCATCGCAATTCTGTGGAACTATTAATAGAATATGGAATACTGTCTGAACAAAAGAATATCTACTCATCAGAAAGGTTATGTATGAAAAGCATTGTTAATACAGCAGCGGCAGCGGTTCTGATTATCGGTCTGGTTTCTCTTGCCTGCAGCAGCGGAGGCGAGAATACCAGCGTAACAGAGGAAAGTGATCCGATAAGTACTGCACATCTGGAGCTTACCGCAAATCTTACTATTGGTGTTGAACTGGGTGACACAAATTACGTGTTCGGCCAGATCGTTGAAGCACTTCTGAACGAAAACGGGGAGGTTCTGGTTCTTGATCTGTCAACAATGAACGTAAGGCAGTTTTCATCCGATGGTGAATTTATCGGCTCTGCGGGCAGACAGGGTACAGGACCGGGAGAATTTCAGAGGCCGATGGGCATGGCTGTTCTTGGGAATAATGATTTCATTGTTACCGACTTGCCGGGGGGCGCCATTTGCGTTTTCGACGATTCCATGAACTGGAAAGAGAACATTGTCGGATTTTTTCCCAGGCCGCCCTTTACCGTAAGAACTGCTGGAGATACAGCCTTCGTTGGCATGCTGCCTGCTTTTGATCGTGAGGCTGGTCTGATGGGTTACTCAATAGCCCGTATGGAGAATGCATCAGAACCTGTCACTGTGTACTCAGAAGAAATGCGTGTTTTCGATTCTTCACGTATCGGTCGCCTGGGTGCGGATAAAGACCCGATTTTCACTTCGGGTAATTCAGGGCATGTATTCATTTCGGCAGCGGGAACAGACGCAATAGAGATCACCGGGTACAACCAGGATGGAGAACCATTCTTTTCGCTTGAGGAAAACGTCGATGAGATGGAAAAAACCCCTGAGGAGCTTGCGTTTGAGGAGGCTGAATTCGAGGAATTCTCTACACGGATGGGGGGCGGTGGAGGAAGAATGTCCGGTATGGAGTTAACCTTCGATCCAATCCTCTATCGCAGAGCGGTTACAGATCTTGGTATTGACAGCGAAAACAGATTGTGGGTTCGGTTAGGTGCTTACCGTTATCCCTTCTGGAATGTCTACGACTTTGAAGGTGAACTTCTCTTTACCGCTTCTTTCGAGATGGATGATCCGGATATCGATTATATGACCGTAAGGATCACTGAGAACGGAGCCGTGGCATGGGTACCTGATCCCAGTACATGGCCCAGACTTCTGGTGCTTGAAAGCCCGGATACTATTTAACCGGGGAGCAGTTTACAGAAGCTTTGTTCCTGTCGTAGGGCGGGGTACTTTCACGACCAGAATCCGAAGGTCAGCATCACTCCTGTTGTACCAGCAGTGAGGAATATCTTGGGGGCTTTCTATTGCTGTATCCTTCGAAACTTCAAGCTCTTCGCTTCCAACTTCAACGATACCCGTTCCTTCGAGTACATAGAAAAACACATCAACCGGTGTTATGTGGCGCAAAAGCTGTTCACCCGGTTTGAGGGTAAGATGACTTGAAAGAGCATATTCACTGTCGTATACGCGCCTGACGTCAATGCCGTGAGGGTTTTTCGCAACAGGTTGTTCGGACACCTTGGTTATTTTCATCTCTGTCTCCACTCTGGAAAGGGGGTGGCTGCCCACCCCCTTTTCTGTTTCACTTTAGCCCAGGATAGCCTTGAGGTCATCCTCGGGGGTTGTAGTGGGCATAATATTGAACTTGTCAACCAGTATTTCCAGCGCTGCGGGAGTAAGGAAAGCTGGAAGTGTCGGACCGAGCCGTATATCCTTGATTCCAAGATAAAGCAGGGAGAGCAGTATGGTTACAGCCTTCTGCTCGTACCAGCTGAGTATCATGGAAAGGGGCAGGTCGTTGACGCCGCATTCAAAAGCACCTGCAAGCGCTACTGCTATCTGAATTGCTGAGTGTGCATCGTTGCACTGACCTATATCAAGTAATCTTGGAATACCGCCTATATCACCGAATTCCAGTTTGTTGAAACGGTACTTACCGCAGGCAAGTGTAAGAATTACACAGTCATCCGGTATCTGCACAGCAAGATCGGTATAGTAATTTCTCCCGGATTTCGCCCCGTCGCATCCACCGACAAGGAAGAAATGCCGGATGTTGCCATCCTTGACCGCCTGGATCACCTTATCGGCAACTGATAGAACGGCATTATGCCCGAATCCTACCATTATCTTCTTCTCGGGAGCATCTTCGCTGAAACCATCTGCTGCAAGAGCTGCTTCAATAACGGCAGAGAAATCATGATTATCTATATGAGCCACTCCGGGCCATTGAACCAATCCAGTTGTGAAGATTCTATCCATGTAGGAATCCTTCGGTTTCTGGATACAGTTAGTGGTCATTAAGATGGCTCCGGGGAATGCATCAAACTCCTTCTGCTGATCCTGCCAGGCGCCGCCATAATTTCCCGCAAGGTGCGGGTACTTCTTCAGCCCCGGATACGCAAGCGTGGGAAGCATCTCACCATGCGTATACACATTGATTCCCTTGCCCTCGGTCTGCTTCAGAAGTTCATCAAGATCCTTCAGGTCGTGACCTGAAACTACGATTGCCTTACCCTTGATTGGTGTAACCCTTACTTCGGTAGGTTCAGGATGCCCGTATATCCCGGTGTTTGCAGAATCAAGCAATTCCATGACACGGAGATTCTTCTCTCCAACCTTAAGAGCCATTGCGAAGAGGTCACCAACGGTGTTCTTCCGTGTAAGAAAATCAAGACTTTCATGGAAGAATGCGAATACATCATCGTCCTCATAGCCGAGGATCAGAGCATGGTCAGCATAGGAAGCCGAACCCTTGAGCCCATAGGTTATCAATTCCTCAAGACCCGTGATATCCTTGCCGGGATCTTCAAGTCTTTCAGCAATAGAGAGCTTTGTGGCTTCGTTCTCGATCTCCGTCTCGTTTTCAGGCATCTCCCAGATTGCGGGTCCGCCCAGCTTATCAGGATCCAGCCCCTTCTCTTTGCAGGCCTGTATATACTGATCGTGAATACTGTCCCGAATACGGACTCCGGTACGTATCAGATTAATGAGAGTATCCGAATCAAAATTTACATTTGTCACAGTTGTGAAGAGTGCTTCTATCACAAAAACATCCGCTTCACGGTTAACAACCCCGAGTTTCCTGGCTCTGACCGCCCAGTTGGAAACGCCTTTTGCAACGTATACAAGAAGATCCTGCATTACCGCGGTCTTAGGGTCCTTACCGCAGACTCCAAATCTATCGCAGCCGGTCCCTTTTGCTGTCTGCTCACACTGATAACAGAACATTTCTTCCCCTTCCGGTAAGATGTATCACTTCATAAATCGGTATTTTCATACCAATTATACTAATTGCACTTTAACCGTCAATGGGTGGGTGTTTGTAGATTACTCATAACAGGCAATATTGACGATATGGTATTCTATTACTATTTTAGGAACAATGAAAGGAATGCTATGTCATTACCAGTGTCCATCCCCGAATCAGTTTCCCTCGCAGTCCATGCAATGGCAAGGCTTGCATCTGACGGATCCGAAGCTGTGAAGCTGAATGATCTCCTTATCAAGCCGGGTTCAGTAGCCCATCTCTCCAAAGTTATGCAGAAACTCACAAAGGTGGGGATGGTTAAATCCAGAAGAGGCCGTGGCGGGGGGTTCACCCTGGGAGTCAATGCGTCCGATATCAGGCTGATGGATATCTGGATAGCTCTTGAAGGAACCTTCGAAACCAGTTTATGCCCCTACCTTGGGAGCGGATGCACCATTCCTGTATGCCTTTTCGGTACAATCGGGAAAGATGCCTCACAACTTATCAGGGACTATTTTACTAATACTACAGTCGAGGATATTGGAAAACTACTTAAAAAGGGACAGAACCGAATAGTGAAGTGACTCAGAGAGACTCTCTCTTTTTCATGTCACTCAGTGCTTTCTCCCTCAGATGGAACATCCGGCTTCAGAGCTTTCCGGATAAGCAGGAATACACCGCGCCACGCAATTGCCATCAAGGTGAGGAAAAGCAATCCTCCAAAAAGGTTTTCGCTTGTCAAATAATTGAAAAGTCCGTGCAGTACCATACCCGCCAGCAATCCCAGTACAACCAGCATTGATGATTTGTAGGTTTTTCTTTTCTTGTGCCATCCAAGAGCAAGTCCCCACAAGCTTGAGAACAGCGCATGAGCCGGAACACTCAGCACCGCTCTCCCGGTAAGAACATAGACTCCCATTTCTGCTCCGCCGGATGCCCAGCTGTTAACCACATACAGAATGTTCTCAACCGATGCGAATCCCAATGCAGCAGCTGTTGCGTAGACCATACCATCTACAGGCTCATCAAATTCGCTGCGATTGTATACCGTCCATCGGACGCAGAGAAATTTAGCGATCTCCTCGGTAAATGGTGCTACAAATACGGCAAGTGAGAAAAGACTCACGTAAAATGGAAGCTCTTTCAGTGAAAAGACCATAGCAGCCCCAACCAGTGCTCCCACAAGAAAAGTCCTTGCTACAAGCTTTTTTGGCTCAGGTGCGTATCTGTCACTTCTATAGAAGTAGATCATCCAGAGAAATGCCGGAATGACAGAGGCAAGTGCTGGAATCAGCACTGGAGCACTGCTTCATGCAAATATCCGGGTATGACACTTGAATAATTCAAATAGTATTCCTAACTACTAAGACTATGAAACCATATCTCTCGTTGCCGTTCACTGTCAATAAACACATTATTCTACGAAAACAGCTCTCTGAATATGATATCCTCATGCAATCCTTGTATCCCCATCCGGGTGATGGCGAAATCGTACTTCACCGGATCGTCAGGATTCATCATCCTGAAATTCTCCGTAATCTCTAACGCCGCTGCCCGGCTTGCGGTCTTTCTGCAGGTGAACCCCAGCGCCCCTGCAGCTCTGAACATATGAACATCAAGGGGAACTAACAGAACTGATGGTGAGATCCATTCCCATCCTCCGGGGTCGACCTCGTCCTTTCTGATCATCCATCTCATGAAGAGGTGAAGTCTTTTGCAGGCACTCCCGAGGGATGGCCTGGGCAGCATACTGCACTTCTCCATTCCTGCCCCCTCCAGAAGATTCTTGACAAATCTATCAAGGGCATTGTGATAAGTATCCTCGGAGATGAAAACTCCCAGCATCCTGCCGAAGAGTCCCCATTTTTCCTGAAGTCTGGATGCGGATTTAAGAAGGGCTGCCATCTCAATGGATGTCGTGAACCTGTGTTTGGATCCTGCAAGAGCACTGGAGAGATCTCTGCTGGATACATCCTTTAGAAAGGCGGATGGAGCAGGGCCAAGTACAGCAAGAACTTTTTCGGTGCTTTTCAGTATCTGCGCAACTCTCCCATAGGCAAGTCCGGAAGCAATAAGTCCGGCAATTTCCCGATCTACGGTACTGCTGTACCTCCATAGAAACTCAAGCGGGTCAGGGTGAATGAATTCCCGCCGGTTGTATTTATTGTAAGCGTTTTCCAGGCGTTCCCGGAGCTTAAGCGGCGGCATGGACAAAACTATCAGTCACCTATCTGATAAGTGTGACTTTTTGCACTGCCTGCCATCCGGGACTCTCCAGTCTTATGATGTAAACACCTGCCGGAACCGTATCGTCGGCCGTCCATGTGAAGGAATCAAAACCGGCTTCAACTGAATTGACAGCTGCGTCTACAACCCTTCCGGAAATATCAAAGACGGTCATCGTTACGGGAGCCAGAGAAACCGTTGAGTACTGAACTGAGACAGCATTCCAGAACGGATTCGGTTCTACATTCTCAATTACCAGTCCCGCAGCTGAAAGATCACCATGACCAAGACCTGTTGAATTGGTTTCATATTCGAAGAACCAGGTGTCCGGGGCGAATCTCGGCCGGGTTTCATTTCTCACGGAGTTATCGGAGGCGGAAATGTAATACTGCACCGTTTCGATTCCGGAGACTCCTGGAATATCAACTGTGAACGAATCGGAACCGGTGGAGGTCATTGGAAGGGATGTGAAGGATCCGGAGGTACCGATTCTATAATACACATCTTGACCGGTCAGAACATTACCAGGATGACAACGTATCAATGCATTGATCGTAACCGGAGTACCTGTAGACTGCTGCGAATCAACAGGAATATGATGGATGAACAGCATCTCGTTGTCCATAACATTCCTGGTCCTGCAGTGAAGCGCATCGGTGGGTTCCCAGCCGGAGTATTCAAAACCCTCAATGGTATAACCCGGCATAGCGGTCTCGTACAAAGCGATTGCAGCAGCATCGTAACCTGAACCGAAAAGAGGAACGTAGACATGATCGTTACTGATGAGACTGTTTGTATACCCCTCGCTTCCGCTGCTCTCAACCCTGTAAACTTCCCAGTTGGTTCCCCAGGGACTTGCAGTTGATCCAAGCATATCCGCAGCCGCTTCAAGGGCAACGTAATCGCCATGGCCAGGTGGAACCCTGAGAACAAGAATCTTTCCGGGGCTAAGCATCTTCGCCCAGCAGTCGATATGGTCGATGTAGCTTCCCTGAGGATCATCCATTGCAACGTAGTTATCTACTCCCAGATAAAGCGCCATCTGCGAATCGAACCAGTCTTCATCCCCGCCGTTCTCATCGTAAACCATATCAGTGGACATCGACTGATCGAATCCGCTGGACATGTAATTTCCACCGGTATGTACGATCGTTGAAGTGTAAACAGGGATTCCCCACGCTGATCCAACTACTATCGGAATATTGTTGTCGAGCGGCCTCGGCCTGTTGTACGAATAATTGAATATGCCCTGCTGTCCGTCCTCCAGAAGAACGAACCATGGGCCGTAATCGCGCACCCAGATCGTGTTGGTTTCGCCGAAAACAAAGTCAACATTATCCATGTTCACTCCATAACTAACGAAGGCGGTCTCAACCGAACTCTGCTGACCGGTTGTACAAATCACCCAGACGGTGGTCTCTTGGGAAAATGCTACGATCAGGCTGGGAGGAAGCCCCAGCGGCCACCTTACGAATACTCCAGTTGCGGGATCGAACTCGCCGGGGTTAATGGTACCATCCGGCGGCGGCGCCGTGGGAACAGTATTGATGCCTATTTCATCGAGACGCAGCAATTCCTCATCCGTGAAACCGATGGGAAGCAGCTCCTCCGTTCCGCACACGGACATCTCAGCGAATGCTGCCATTGCGAATATCAGCAGTAAGGGTGCATACTTCATCGGTTTCCTCCTGGGGTTCTTCGAATCGAATAATGTAAATAACAATGGTATAACAAAAAGTATACAAAACAGTTTCTGAAAGAGGAAGCTCTATGAAACATAGCACATCTAAAATTGAACGTATTAACTTAGAATAATAAATAATAAAAGGTCATAATATCTTATTGAAATATATTTGAATAATATGCATTTCTAAGCTACTTATAAGTACTAGAATAAGGATATTACGTCCAGCTAGTTGAAGAAGTGTGGTACGTCCCCGCTATTTGAGGGCTTCGACGGATGTGAACTGGCGGTTCAGGCGCAGCTCACTTAGAACCAGTCTGTCCGTCTCATTCATATCATCAACCATCAACCTTGCCATGACCTCTCCGATACCCGGACCGAGCATGAACCCCTGACCGCACATTCCAACCGCGACATAGTGATTATCCGGACCGCACCTGTCCAGTATCGGTGCTCCGTCCGGTGTCATGGGATATATACCTCTCCACGTTCTCCGAACTTTAATATTCGCAAGCCTGGGATAGAGATCTATCATTCTGGCTGCCACCAGAGGAAGGAATTCAGATCTTTCATCGGTATCGGTACCCGGAATCGGCGGATCAGGTGTTATACAGAAAACGATCTGGCCTGTATCGTGCTGATAGAAGTAGTAATTGGCTGAACCAGGTGCTTTTCTGATGTCCACCACCATAGGGTCGAAGAGCCTTCTGACGGGTTCGGTAACCCCTGCCTCATGGCTCTCTGGGAACACGGGAAGTTCAATCCCCGCCATTCTTCCGACTGGAGCAGCAAAGGATCCTGCGCAGTTCACAACGGTGCCGCATGAATACGTATCCCTGTCAGTCGTAACCGAAACCACCCTGTTTCCATCAATGCCAAGGTCTGTAACGGTTTCGTTGAAAACAAAATCCGCCCCGAGTTCTGCAGCTTTTCTCCCGAAGGCGTAACAGCTCTGCATGGGACTCGCGCTTCCGTCGAAAGGGGACCAGGTTCCTCCAAGAAGACCTTCCGGATTTATACCGGGAACAAGGTTCTCCATCTCCGCTGCATTTATGAGCCTGATGTTAAGGCCAGCCTTCTGCTGAAGCGGGACATTACCACGAAAGAGGTTCATTGTTTCCTCGTCGTATGCCACGTACGTGTAACCACCCTGGTACCAGCTGATCTCATCTCCATGGATTTCTTTCCATGTTCTGAAGACCTCAAGGGAACGGAGCCCCAGCGCAACCTTGGCCGGTTCACTGTGAGTAGCCCTTGCTCCCCCTATGGCGCATTTATTGTTACCCTGACCGGCTGAGGGAGCGCTGTCTATGCAGAGAACGGATACACCCTTCTCCGCCAGATTCATTGCAAGGGGAGTTCCAACGCTACCGGCTCCGATAATGATCGAGTCGTAGTTCTTCCTATTCATCGTCCGCCCCCTTGAACCATCCCAGCTCGGTTTCTGCGAAAAGAGGTCTGTCCGTGAAAGCTGTTACTTCCCCTGCAGGAATCCCCTCCTCCCTGCATATCCTTTCGATCAGAGAGGTGCAGGTCTTACCCCCGCATGCTCCGAACCCGGCTCTTGTAATCGCCTTCAGGTGGTTCATATCCCTTACTCCCGATCTTAAATGCCTGCGGATATCACCGGCGCTTACCCTCTCGCACCTGCAGACGATGGCATCATCGGGCAACGGCACTTCCAGAGGTTCGCTCAGAGGGGCAATATCCTCTGGTTCCTGGATCCTTACTCCGGCAACCCTGCATGCTATATCAGCCGGGGTTTCAAGTTTAAGCAGAGTCGTATATGGAAATCCTGCAGCTTTTTTCCAGCCTGTAATAACAGCTCTTCCGAGCACGGAGCCCTCCCATCCTGTAACGGTAACCTCACTGCCGGACTCAAGATGCCACTCACCCAGTTCGAAAGGTACTGTTACCAGTGCTGTCTCTCCCGATTTTCTGAAATCCACCAGTGTTACCGCCAGGCCCGGACACACGGCTACACATTTCTCGCAGCCAACGCATTCGCCATGGAATTCAGGCAGACCCATGATAGGATGCCCCAATGTACCTATCAGATCCTTCGGGCAGCATGTCATGCATGGATTGCACGGGATTTCCTGCATGCAGTGAAGAACGGGGAATACACC
>QNDS01000030.1 GCA_003644925.1 Candidatus Fermentibacterota bacterium | reverse complement strand
GTTGTGCAGCAGCAGTACAGAGCAGAAGGCTTGGTCTGGATGTTATTCTTATTGATACCTGCGGAAAAGCGGGAGGACTCATTCACGAGGCAAGGCTCATCGAGAACTATCCAGGCCTCGAAAAACCTCTTGCGGGGCCTGCGTTCGCAGACAGACTGATTTCAATCCTATCAGCTAATGATCTTACGATAAGGCATTTTCATGCTGACTCGATAGTTCTCAGCGGAGGTGTTTTTGAGATATTCGGAAATGGTGAATCCATCAGATCACAGTCAGTGATAGTCGCTGTTGGAACGGTTCCGAAAGAATTCAGCATAGAGGTCAATGGAGATGTAACAATACACCGATCTATCCTTGAGTTGACCCGGCAGCCTCCGGAAAGAACGATTATTGTCGGGGGGGGCGAAGCCGCAGTGGACTATGCGCTGAATCTTTCAGATCGGGGATCATCTGTCAGCTTACTTGTAAGAGGCTCCCGCCTTAAGGCTTCAGGCAAACTCAGGGATGAAATCGAAAAACACGAAGCTGTAAAAATTATTTATAATACCGTTCCAGTATCAGCATCCAGTCTGGAGGGTATCACCCGTCTTGAGGTTGAATCATCCGGAAGAAAGATGTTCCCCGAAGCGGATGCTGTGCTTGCGGCTGTGGGCAGGGAGCCCGGGCTGCCCCGGGTAGCAGATGGTTTTGATCATGACCGGGGTAATGTTAGAACATCAATACATGGTCTGTATATTTCGGGAGACGCTTCGCTTGGCAGCCTTGGACAGGCTGCAATAGCATCTGGTCAGGGTACCCTGGCAGCTCTATACACATTTGAATTTCTGAAAGCAGGAAGCAGCAAATCGTGAAAATCGCAGGACAACGGGGAGAATCAGATCTCGCGACCGTTTACATAGGCGAGCTTGAAGATGGTGAACTTATCGAGTTTGTGGAATCTGTCCAGCCCCCGATCCCTCAGAGCGAGAAATGGGTACTCATAGTATCCACGCTTAAAGGCTGCCCCGTTAACTGTCCCATATGCGATGCCGGCATCTCCTATGCTGGAAAACTCTCATTCGGGGAAATAATCGGGCAGATAGATCACATGGTTCGGACAAGATACAGTGACGGGAGAATCCCTGTTTCCAAATTCAAGATTCAATTCGCAAGAATGGGTGACCCTGTTTTCAATCCTGCTGTTCTGGATGTTCTTTCCGAACTGCCCTTCGTTTACGATGCTCCGGGACTCCTGCCGAGCATATCAACCATAGCACCGAGGGGCTGCGATGATTTCTGGGGAAAACTGACAGAAGTTAAGAACAGGCTATACGGTAATGGGAAATTTCAGATGCAGTTCTCCATCCATACATCTTCGGAAAATGAAAGAAGAAAACTGGTACCATGCAGTACATTGAGCTTCGATGAAATGAACGATTGGGGCGAGAAATTCTTCAGTCCGGGTGACAGAAAAATATCCCTGAACTTTGCGGCTGTCAGAGGGTACCCGGTGGACCCGGCAGTGATCGCCCATCATTTCTCACCGGAGTGTTTCATGATTAAGCTGACTCCTGTTAATCCGACGCACTCTTCCCGAAGCAGTGGGCTTGAGGGCATCATAGATCCTGATCATCCGGAAACGGCTGATGAACTTGTAAACGGTTTTCAGAATGCAGGATTCGATACTATCCTGAGTATAGGTGAAACAAGGGAAAACCGCATAGGTTCAAACTGCGGAATGTACGTTGGGCGTTTATCCAGTAACCCGAAGGGGAAAGAACCGCAAAAACACGCTCTCCAGATGCTACCGCGTGAGCACCCCGATAGATATCGTAGGGAGCAAAGCTGAACCGGTAGGACATATTCCTGCGTGTAAAATCCACGGACCAGACGAGCCACCCGGAGTTGTCAAAAGGACCCCAGCTCAACGTTGTAATCCCGGCATCGTAAAGATCGTCAAGCTCGTAATGGTACGGCAGCCTCCAGTTACCTTCGAGGCTTGCAACCCATATCCCGGCCTCGTACCAGTCGAAATCCCTGTCCGGGCCGACCCTCCACTGCAGACCGGTAACTATATCCGTGATGGTATTATCAGAAGACACGAGGAAGCGATCGTAAATACTTATACGTGAGGTTGAAAGCATGCAGCCGGAGAGGATAAGCAGTAACAATGACAGAATCATAGCTGACGTTCTCAGAAAACCTTTGACTGTCATTTCATCCATTCACAACCCCGATTCAGTCGCTGGAAATCCCACTGAAAGACTGCCAAGGATCAGGAACTATCGTTAGGTGCGTACTGAAGAAGGTAGAGATTGTAGTAGATACCTCTTCTTGCAAGCAGTTCCTGATGATTGCCCCGCTCAAGGATTCTTCCATCATCTATGACAAGTATCTGATCAGCCTTCTGTATTGTGCTGAGCCTGTGGGCTACCACTATACTGGTACGATTCTTCATAAGCACATCTATGGCATTCTGTATCAGCTGTTCAGTTGCAGGATCAACGTTGCTCGTGGCTTCATCAAGTACAAGAATCCGAGGATCGTGAGCAAGAGCTCTGGCGAAACAGATAAGCTGTTTCTGTCCGGTTGAAAGGGTGGCTCCCCGCTCAGCCATCACGGTATCGAAGCCCTCCGGCAGTTTCTCTATGAATGGTGTGACCTGAACCATATCCGCCGCTTCCTGCACTTCTTCTCTGGTAAGATTCTGTCCCAGACGTATATTGTCCTCGATACTCCTGCTGAATATGAATGCGTCCTGCAGGACAATGGAAATGCTTTCCCTCAACGTCTGTACCGGCAGATCCCGGAGATCGATGCCATCCAGGAGTATCCTGCCTGAATCAACATCGTAGAATCTGCATAGAAGGCTGATTATGGAAGTTTTCCCTGCTCCCGTAGGACCTACCAGTGCAACACTCTTCCCCGATTCAACCTTGAAACTGATATGACGGAGTACCTTCTTGTCAGTTTCGTAGGAGAAGGTCACGTTATCGAATTCGATAGCGCCTGTCATGGTTGTTTCCTTTGCGGAGGGTTTATCGGCTATCTCGGGCTCGGTATCGAGTATTCCGAATATCCTCTCCCCTGCAGCCATGGCGCTCTGCATTATGTTGTATTTCTGGCTTATGTCAGCAAGCGGCTGGAACATCTGTCTTACGTAGCTTATGAAGGCAACAAGTGCACCTATTGTAAGACCGCCTTTGAGAACGCTGCCTCCACCGTAGACCAGTACAAGAGCGATACCGACGGACGCAGTTATCTCGATCAGCGGTCTGAAGATACCAAAGATAACCATCTGCTTCATGTTAGCCTTAAAATAGTTTCTGTTGGTCTCCTGGTATTCGTCCCTCCGCCTTTTCTCCTGCCGGAAAACCTGAACTATCTTGATTCCGCTGAGATCCTCGGACAGCCGGGAGTTAAGTCTGGCAAGAAATTTCCTTACAGATCTGTAAGCGCCCCTCGCTTTTACGCGGAAGATCACAGTAACGATTATGAAAACAGGAGTAACTGCAAGGGAAACCAGGGCGAGTCTCCAGTTCAGCAGAAAGAGGATAATGGCTGTGCCGACGATAAGAATAACATCCTTGACAAGGTTCACAAGAACTGCGGTGAACATTTCGTTGAGAGCTTCTATATCGTTGGTTACCCTGGTAACAAGCCTGCCTATGGGGTTCTGAGAATAGAAATTGAGTGACAATCGCTGAATATGCCTGAAAAGCTCCGTTCGGACATCGAACATGGATCTCTGTCCCGCAACAACCAGGGTCATGACATGACCGTATCCTGCCGCAAGGCTGATGAGTATTAGCAAACCCAGCAACCAGGCAAGCCTGCTTACACCGGCGATATCATCACCTCTGACATCCACTATCACAGATATGGAGACACTTGAGAGTTCCGTCTCCGGGACAAGCCAGTATTCGTCAATGACGGAGCCTGTACGGCCGTTGTACCTGTCCTCCGGAAAGAGGTAATACGTCTCCCTTGAGAGGTTGCCTTCCTCTTCCATCTCAACCCGCTGCGCGGGGTCCATCCTGTCGAGCGCAGATTTCCGGACCAGTAGAAGTGTGTCCGCTGAAACGGGAATGAAGTCGGTTGTATCCACAGAAGATTCAACATATTCCGTACATACTGAAGCGGGAGCCGAATAGATCTGATAGAGCTTCGCAAGGTAATTATCAATTCCCACTTTTGTTATGTATGGAATGAGCAGCTCGATACCTGCAGTTATGATCATGAAGAACATTGCAAGGAAGATCAGGCGCCGATGCGGTTTCACATAGCGAAGCAGCCTCCTGATCAGGTCGCGGTCGTACAGCTTCCCTCCAGCAGCGTCTTCTACAAATGGACTGCCGTGCATCAGTTCTCACCTCCTTCAGTATCAGAGGTTTCTTCCTTCTTCGCTTCCTCCTCCAGCTGCTGCATTCTGAAAAGCTCAGCATAGAATCCGTCATGTTCCAGAAGTTCGTTGTGGGTTCCATGCTCGACTACCCTGCCGTCATCCATTACGATGATGTTGTCAGCATTCTGAATTGTACTTATCCTGTGGGCAATAAGAATGCTTGTAAGGTCGCTGATGTCCTTCTTAAGCCGCTTCAGAATTGCGGCTTCAGTTTCAGTATCGACACTGGAAAGAGAATCATCCAGAACCAGTATTCTGGGTTTGACAGCAAGCGCCCTGGCAATAGCTACCCTTTGCTTCTGGCCTCCTGAGAGTGTAACTCCTCTCTCTCCCACAGTTGTGTCGTATCCATCGGTAAAGCCCTGTATTTCCTTGTCTATATCAACAACAGATGATAATTCCTCAATCATTTCGCGGGACATGCCGCTGCTACCGAAGGCAATGTTGTCAGCAATGGACATGGCGAACAGGAATGTTTCCTGGGGAACGTAACCGAACATTCCCCGTATGTTTGCAAGTTTCATTTCATGAACATCTACTCCCCCGAGGTAAACCGTACCTTCAGGAGGGTCGTACAGCCTCATCAGAAGCTCAACAAGTGTTGTTTTGCCCGATCCGGTGCGTCCGACAATGCCAAGGGTTCCACCTGCCGGCAGCTGGAATGATACATCTTTGAGAACCTCAACCTCGGTTCCGGAATAGGTGAAGGAAAGATTTTTCACCAATATGGCAGGATCAGGCCTGATATCATCTGCACCATCCATGATGTCAGGCATAGTCGTAAAAATCTTCTGGAGCCTGTCCATACTTGCAGCACCTCTCTGAAGCAGATTGACCACCCATCCAATCGCTATCATCGGCCATATAAGCATCATCAGGTAACTGGAAAAAGCTACAAATTCACCCAGCGAGATGATTCCCTTTACAACCATCGAGCCGCCTGCACCAAGCAGTATTGCCATGCTCGCCATAGCGAGGGCACCGATCATCGGCTGGAACATTCCCCATATCCGGGCGAGTTTAACATTCTGCAGGACGCACTCCTCCGCCTTCTCAGAGAAGTATCTATCCTCAGAAGCCTCGTCTCCATAGGCTTTAATAACTCTCACTCCCGAAAGGGATTCCTGGGCTTTCTCGGTAAGGGTGGAGAAAGCCTTCTGAACGGATTCGAACCTTTTATGTATCAAAGCGCCGAACTTCAGCATCATTAAGGCAATAAGTGGAAGTGGTATCATGGTAATAAGCGTAAGTTTCCAGTTCATGATCAGCATGATGGTGATGCTGGACAGAGAAAGAAATATGGCATCGAACGACGCTATTGTCGCAATACCTGTGGCCATTCGTACGGCGCTTATATCGTTGGTTGCATGGGCCATGATATCGCCCACCTTGGTCTGATCGTAATACTGCGGGGACAGTGTCTGAAGATGATCGTAGAGTTCCTGCCGTATATTCCTGTCGATCCTGTGAGCCGAGCCGATAACAAGATATCGCCAGAAGAACCTGAAGATACCCATAATCAGGTAAAGTCCGAGTATTACAAATCCCAGCTTAAGAAGAAGAGAATTGGTCGCCATTCCGCTGGCCAGACTGTCGATAACCTTTTCAAATACCTTCGGAACAATGAGCTGCATTGCATCCACTATTACGAGGGTACAAAGTCCAAGGCCGATAGCCTTCTTATGTTTGAGAATCCTCTTGAAAAGCAGCTTCAGGCTGGACTTGCTCATACCTTTTTTATTTGATGCTGACTTCAAAAGCTTCCCTTCAGTTCAAGCGTTCAGTATTTATCGGCTTATCGGTAGATCAGATCGATCGGAATGATCACTCGTATGTGCCCACCTCTGATCCAATCATAACGTATTCAATAAGCTCAAGTTTCTGGAGATCAGGGTCCATCGACCAGCCTTCTTCAGTCGGGATTACAGTTATTACAACTGGAAGGCCATACTGCGGAATAAGTTCTCGCGCGAGATCACCCACAAGTGCAAAGCGCTCCCCGGTCTCAAAATCCTCAAAAACTACTGTTTCAGAACGTGTGCCGACTGCCATGACCTGAGTCGATCCGGTATACTGAAGGTAGTCGATCTCAATACGCTGCGTTGTACCGCATGCAGCGATAAGAACAATGATGATAGTTAAGTAATATTTCACAATAATCCCCTTACTCAAGTGACCAGGGCTGAAGTTGTTCAACAGAAACAACTGTTGTATCGGCTATAATCCCCCAGCCTCCGTATCCTACCCATCTGTCCAGTACTGCACTGAGGTCGGCGGATGACAGTTCCGAAATATTATCGAATACTGTATAAGCGTTTCGCCAGTCTCCAGTGCAGATTTCAAAATTCCCCATCATCCAGCACTGATCGTCCTTGCTCGCAGCCATGAGATTCGCCCGTGTTCTGCTCTTCTCTATCGTTCCCCGGACTATACCTTCATCAACGGGGTTCTCCATCACGTCTGCAAGTACTCCTGCCATAAGCGAGCATGCCAGCACAGGCTGCGGAGAGCTTACGTACATGTAGCCCCAGTTTTCTCTATAATTAGTTGCACCGGAAAATGTTGCGTATGTAAGAGCGTTATCGGTTCTAAGCACCTGCCAGAGGAGATCGTTAACAACTGTAATGGCTGTACGGAAAGGCAGGAGATCCTCATGGCCCTGTGGCGGAGCGTTGAATTTAACAACTGCATAGGCTGTGGGCACCTCTCTGTGCTGAACAACAATCGTATCAGTGCTCACCGTAAAGGGTTCAACCTGCGGGTACTCCTGTCCACCAGCAGGTATCTCACTGAAGGCAAGCTCCAGTATACTCCGCAGCTCTTCAGGTTGCGTTGGTCCAGCGTGAGTAATGAGCAGATTACCTGAGCGTATTCTCTCCTCAAGCATGATTGAGACATCGTCTATTGTGAAGCTTGAAACTGTCTCAAGAGTACCATCGGGAAGCCGCCTGTATGTATGTCCGGGCATGAACGCATCGTTGGCCACAAACCAGATCCAACTGTCCGGGTCGCTGTACTTCTCCTGCAGGTCCTGAATTGTACTTGTACGTACCTGTTCAAATGCCTGCGGGTTAAGCTCCGGATTCAGCAGTGAATTGCCGAATGCTGTAAGGAGGGCCGGCAGGTCCTCTCTTACGCACCTCAAGTGATATCTGCTGTAATCGTAGTTGAAACTGCTGGTCCATTCAGCCTGTGTTCTGTCCATCAGTTCGCGCCATAGTGGTCCGGGATAATCCTCTGAACCCATCATGGCACATTCGAGTGAAAATCTTTCAAGACCCTGAGTTTCTTCCGTCAACGCGCTGGAACCACCTATAATGAAAAGAGAAACACCCTCAATTTCATTGTTGTCAATAGTTCTGGTGATAACAGGGATGCCGTTGGATAGAGTGAATTCCTCCACATTCCCCGGAACCGACGCATTCAGTGAACCAAACAGGACTGCAAACGCAAGATAGGTGATCTTCATTAGCGGTTCTCCTCTCCATCAAGAGGCATCAGTACAAAGGCGACACGGGGTTTATTCACAATCCACGTTCCGATAAATTCGCTAATGTCGGACGGTTCTACAACATCAAGGCTGTCCTGGTAGGTGACGTAATAATCCAGGCTGCCTGCAACTACCCACCAGAAAGGAATAGATTCCACGGCAACATCTCTGGAAGTCTCCTCCGCCAGAATTCTGTGACGATATAGATCCTCTTTCGCCAGCAGCAAACCCTCTTCATCGTAATAATCGGGGGACTGAAGCTGCTCGATCTCCTCGAGAAGAAGAGCCAGCGCCTCTTCAGCTCTGTCCGGCGGCACCATTCCAGCGAAAGTTATCGAAGGTGAAAAACGCTGCGTATAATACGAACCGTATATATTGATGAAGGGACCGTTGGTAACAAGGTCAGTGTAGAATTCTCTGCTCATGAGGGAAAGGTACGAACCCCATACGTCTGCAGGATAACTGTCTCCGGGATCTGTGGAAATCGATGGACCTTCGTACACAACCGAAACGTATCCGGCGCCTGAGGGGCTGTCAACAAAAACTGTAGTATCCCTCTCGATGCTGATAAGCCTCGGAAGACTGTCGTAATTGCTCAAGCCTCCATACTCCCATCCGGAGAACTGCTCTTCAGCGAGTCTGAAAGCTTCTTCATACTCGACGTCCCCGGCTATTATCAGAGCTGAATTGTCAGGCGTGTAATAATGCTCCTGAAAAGCATGCATTGCGGGAGGAGCCGCGGCCTGGATAATTTCAGGGACACCGATGGAGCTCTGCCTCCAGGGGGCGTCTGCGAATATTACCTGCTCCTGGGCCAGCCATAAATACCAGAACGGATGGCTCGTTTTTCGCTCGTACTCATTCATAATGACGTCACGCTCCCGCTCCATCTCAACCTGGTCGAAGAGCGGGGAAGTGATAGCATCGAACATGAACTGCAATCCCCCTTCGAACCTATCGCTGCCCAGGGTGATGTGGTACCAGACCCTCTCGGTAGAAGTTGCGCCATTCTGTAATATTCCAAGCTCTCCCAATCTGCGGTTGTAGGCGGTCTGATCCGGTAGAGCTTCGTTGCCTTTGAAGAACATATGCTCGTAAAAATGAGCGAGTCCATTGGTTTCGGGAGTCTCGCATGTTGCTCCAGTCTTCACGGCAATACAGATCGTTACAACAGGAGAAGTATCATCGGGGCTGACAATAACAGTTAAGCCGTTCTCAAGCTGTTTTGTTTCAAAATCAGCTGCGGAAAGGGAAATAACAAAAGGCAATAACAGTAGAATGAAAGCTTTCATGGAAACCTGCTTCCGGCAAAAACCTCTAAATGAGTGCTGTTGATTATTCGATTAACCAAATGAATCTAATAAGATTTTATGAAAGTGTCCCGAAAATTACGCTGTGCTTTTCAAGCAGCATGACAATGGTGCATAATACTGCTATGGAGAAAGTACTTGATGTAGCTGGAATCATCGATAACGGGAAATTCATCCCTGGCGGGTTTTCAATTGAACTGGAAAACGGCTCGATTAACTCTATCAACAGGCAGAATGCCTCAGGGAAATGGAAAAACTGTATTGCGGTACCCGGCCTGATACAGACGCATGTTCATCTTGGACAGACACTGTTCCGCGGCATGGCTGAAGGGAAATCTCTTCTCCCCTGGCTTGAAAGCAGGATCTGGCCCTTCGAGGCATCTCATACTCCAGACACTCTTGCTGTATCGGTGATCCAGTCATTGAGGGAGTTATTCTCCTCAGGATGTACCGGGCTTCTCGATATGGGAGTACTCAGGCATTCAGAAGTTTCTGTAGATATTCTCAGGAGATCCGGCGCACGCGCCCTTATCGGGAATTCTCTTATGGATGTTGGACCCGACTGGATAACGGAGGAACTCTCCTGGCTTGCGGAGGAAACTGAAAAGGTCAAGAAATCCTGCGGCGATCATGTGGCCTATGCATATACACCCAGGTTCGCCCTTTCATGCTCAGACAGTCTCTGGGAATGGATGGCTCGGCTCCCTGCAGGTGTAAAAAGAACAACCCATGCTTCCGAATCTCAGGATGAAATTAATCATCCGGCCCTGAGGGAGAGTCGCGGCAACGTGCATTTTCTACAAAGCAAAGGTTTCACCGGTCCGGATACATTGCTTGCGCACTGCATACACCTCCAGGATGGGGAAATGCAGATCCTGCGCGAATCGGGCACAACGGCGGTACATTGTCCCTGGACAAATCTCCGACTTGGAAGCGGTATCGCGGATATTCCCGCCATGCGTAGCGGGAACATCAGGGTGACTGTTGCAAGTGATGGCGCGGCATGCAACAACAGACTGGACCTGGCAGGTGATCTTCGTCTTGCAATGGGTCTTGCGTCAATTGTGAGATCAGCCGAAGCAATCGATTCAGAATTCTGGTTCAACAGCGCATCGCACTCGGCTGCCCGCGCACTGGGATGGAAGAGTACGGGAAGGATTGCCGAGAGTTTTGCTGCGGATATTACTCTTATCAAACCCTCCTATGAGGAATGGGAAGAACTTGAGCTCTCAGAAGATCCGGTGAGATACATTCTTGAGCTTATATGGCCAGAGAGGGTCGTATTGGCGATGGTCGCCGGCAGAACCGTATATCAGAATGGGGAATTTCCGACGTTGCCTTCGCTTCCCATGAGGGTGAATGAAGCAAGGCGGATCATTCTTGATAGAGCCAGCAGAATCCCGGGAAACCCTCTTTCAAGGTGACAATTGATAAGAACACCAGACTGATAGAAGTCGTCCTCAACAGGCCGTTCTGGCAGTCCTTCACATACTCATTACCGCCCGGACTGGATGGCGGCAACCTTGTTGGATGCAGAGTAGCGGTACCGTTCGGAACCCATCGGCTCATAGGTTACGTATGGGGATACACTACTGCAGACAAGACGAATGCGCTGGAAGTGAAAGATGTTCTTGGCAGACTTGATGCCAATCCTCTTCTCCCCGGATCCGTCCTGGAGCTTACGAGGTGGGCGGCAGATTACTACCAGGCACCTCCTGGAATGATGATGGCGGCTGCTCATCCTCCGGGAATATCAGGCAAAGCGGAAAGAGTTGTAACCCTGACCGGTAAGATCGATCCTGAGCATCCATTCAGCACTTTCCTTCCAGCCCGCAAGAGCATTCCCGTGAAGCTGCTCAGGGACAGTATGAGCAGTACCTATCCCCTGGAGCGGGAATTGTCTGTACTTGAGAAGAGTGGGGTTCTCAGGACTATATGGAAACCTGTTTCCGGTCCAAAGCCGGTCATGGAAAGAATAGTTGAGGCTGCTGCCACGGATTCAACGCTTACCAGGAGAGCTGATGCAATGAAACGTACAGCCCCCCGCCAGGCTGAGATCCTCCTGTACCTGGCTACCTGTGAGGGACCGGTTACCCGAAGGCAGCTGATAAAAACTACAGGCGCAACAGCATCATCCCTTTCTGGTCTTATACAAAAAGGAATTGTGAAAGAATCCTATCGCAGAAGGTGCAGAGAATCTCTGATCAGATCGGATATCGAAAAGGAAAAGGATATTCCTGTACTTTCCGAAGCTCAGGAACATGCCCTCGGAGTAATTACGAAGAGCCTGGATCGAAATGAGGTGTTCCTTATTCATGGTGTCACAGGAAGCGGCAAGACGGAAGTCTACCTCAGAGCAATATCCGAAGTTATCTCAAAAGGTCGAACAGCACTCGTTCTGGTTCCTGAAATTTCCCTTACTCCACTTACAGTTTCCCGTTTCAACCGAAGGTTTCCAGGGCTCGTCACAGTTCTACACAGCGGGATGACTGCCGGTGAGCGGCTCGACAGCTGGAATCTGGCTAAACTCGGAGAACGGAGAATTGTAGTAGGTCCCAGAAGCGCTGTCTTCGCACCGCTTCCCGATCTCGGAATCATCGTTGTGGATGAAGAGCACGACGGCAGCTATAAGCAGAACGAACTGCCGAGATACAATTCAAGGGATGTAGCAGTCGTGAGAGGAAGAATGGAAAGAATACCGGTTATTCTGGGCTCAGCCAGCCCTTCCATGGAGTCCTACGGAAATGCGAACAATGGAAGGTATCGCCTTCTTGAGCTTGACAGCAGGATAGATGGTATTCCGATGCCTTCGACTGTCCTGGTCGATGAGGGAAGTATGCATCACCCTCTAATTTCTGATGAACTTCTCAAAGGTATCGGGCGCAGAACTGCAAGGGGAGAGCAGAGCATCGTGCTTATTAACCGCAGGGGTTTCTCTCCGACTCAGATGTGCAGAAACTGCGGATACAGGGAGGAATGCCCCAACTGCGGAGTAACGCTGACATATCATAGAAAAGGGCAGGTTCTGAGGTGCCATTACTGTAATCACTGGAAAGCAGCAATGCTCAGATGCCCCCAATGCGGGTTCGATGAGTTCGCTCATATGGGACCCGGCATACAGAAAGTCGAGGAGTATCTTAATAAGCTCCTGCCTGAAACCCGAGTGATCAGAATGGATGCCGACACGACCAGGGGTAAGGATGCGCACTGGGATATACTGAGCAGGTTCGCTAAGGGGGAGGGTGATGTACTTCTGGGTACGCAGATGGTTGCCAAGGGTCATGATTTTCCCGGTGTTACACTTGTTGGAGTGATCTCAGCTGACATGGGGCTTGCGTTCCCGGATTTTAGAGCAGCAGAACGGACTTTTCAACTGATTCTCCAGGTGGCCGGAAGGGCGGGAAGGGGAAAGATCCCAGGTGAGGTTATCATTCAAACGCATAATCCAGAGAACCCTTTGATAAAAGCAGCGGCAAACCATGATTTTGCGGATTTCTGGAAAAGGGAGAGCGGAGTAAGAAATATGTTCGGGTATCCTCCTTACGGCTATCTTGTTCGGTTCGTTTGGAGCGGGCTCGACAAAGGAAGGGTTCACAAAGCGGCAAATGCTTCTGTAAGAGGTATCAGCCGGAATGACGGTTCCATATCAGATGTTCTTGAAGCGGCGTTTCCGCGTATTAACAGAAGATGGAGATGGAGCGTTATAGCAAAATCACCTTCAAGGAAAACTCTTGCCGGGATTTCGCGAGAGGTGATGAAGCGGTTCGAGAATGCTTTCCATAAAGGCGTCCGCCTTGAGATAGATGTAGACCCCTACCACCTCCTCTAAGGGGACCTCTAAGGGGACGTACCACACTTCTTCAACTTATGGATACATTTATAACCATATACTACACTAAACCTCTTCAAACGAGCATACGATTTGCATTCACTGTTTGAATAGAATGTTATCAATCTCTATATCAAACTCATAATCGGGTAGAAATCTATCTGCAGCAGCGCGGACACCCTGGCAGCTTAGATTAAGTATTCTTCCAGAATCTACTAGGCTCATACCCATGACATTAATAAGCATATGACAAACGAGTTCTCTTGCCTTGGATACGTTCTTTGTACGCCCTCCTGAAGTAATTGCAGTTCTAGGGATTCTCCATTTGCTTGCAGCGTACTCAAGAATTCCAATAACTGAATCATGTTCAATCCTGCGATCTCTTAGTTGACCTTTTCTGCTGTGACTAACCTTTTCGTAGATATTACGAGCGAATTCTTCATCTCCAAGTACTCTATACTGAGAGTATCCCCCTATTTCCTCTTCTTCTGATTCATCAAGGCTGAGTAACCCATTAGCACCGAGGAGAAATGTCCCCTCATTGAACCTTCCATCCTGGTATGCTATTTCTTCGGATTCTTCTATGAACTTTCTGTATTGTTCAATCTTGTCCGTTTTATTGCCAGAAAACGTATTCAGTACTTGACTAGTTTCCTGCCACGGATAGTAACCAGGATGAATCAACCCTGGATGGCCTGTCCAGGGGTACATCTTAAGCATTCTACAGTTGCTTACTATTCCTGCTTCTAGTGGATTTATATGAATGTAGCGTACGAGTTTGAGAAGATAATTCTCAGTCTGTACAAGTATTGATTTGTAACGGTTCTGGAAAAGGTGCCCAACTCGATCGTGCTGTTTATTAAAATAGTTTGCATGACCTGTAAGAAGCTTCTGCATAAATTTAGAAAGTGGTATATCCTTCGTTCGGATAAGCAGGTGTATATGGTTGGGCATCAAAGCCCAAGCATATATGGATACTCCTGTTTCAACAACACATCTCTCAACCCTGAATACGAATTGAGCTCTATCGTTATCATTATTGAATATAGTGCTTTTCTCGATGCCCCTTGCCATGACATGGTGCAACGCACTTTTCCAGTCCAATCTGCTTGATCTAGCCATAGTACTGATAGTGTACGCACATTTACCTTATGTTTCAAGTGGGAAAAAATATTACTGAAGAATATTAATATAAAGTAACTATCTTATCTTATATATATAAATATTGGCTGATATGCGGTCCAGTAAGTTGAAGAAGTGTGGTACGTCCCCTAGAGGAAGTCTGATAAGTACATGATTGAGTTGAATAATACTGCGTTTGGCTTGTGACCGGCTATAGTTTCTGCCTGTTCGATCAAAGTCCCCGCCTGAAATGCAAGATCCTTTTTCTCATTCCTGTCTTCACTGAATTCAGCCTTCCTTACAAGAAACTTCGCCCGTCCTGTAAGGACACCTATTAACGCCGCATCATCAAGCATCATATCCGATGCCCCGGCGAGAAGCGCCCCGCCGTGAGAAGCGAACCTCTCCAGCTGACCACTGTACAGTTCAGACAGTGACCGTCCATCTGGAACTGCAGTTTCTACTCCATCAGCACGATCGACTTCCATGGATAATCCTGTGAGCATCCCACTGGCTCCAACAGCCTTAACAGCCTCCGAAACCAGCCTTGAAGAGTGCATCCCTCCGTTGCATGCAAGATACTCGATAGCAAGCGCAATAAGTCCGTCACCGACAAGAATAGCCAGCGTATCATCCCTCTCATCAAGCAGTTGAGGTAAGCCATCAAATACTCCAGCAAAATCACTTACTTCAAGATGAACTGTAATACCAGCGCGGAGCAGGTAAGCGGCAACTGCGGCGGACATGCCCTTCTGCTCTGTAGAACCGCACCATTTTGAAGAGGCACATGCAAGAAGACTTAATTCAAGATTGTAGTTATGCCTGACACATGAATGCAGAGCATCCTGATAAGCAGCTGGCATCTTCTGTACAGATTTACTGATGACCGAATGGACAGTATCGACAAGCTCCTGTTTGAGCTTATCCAGCACGGTTAATTCTTTTCTCTTTCCGAAGTAAGCTCTACTAGTCTTTTACCGAACTCATCCAGCACAATGGCTTCCTCGAGAATTCCATCATGAGCAATGCTGAAATTACCCGTCTCCTCACTCACTACAACAGCTATCGCATCGGAAACCTCGGTTATCCCAATAGCCGCTCTATGGCGGGTTCCAAGGGCTGGTCTGGGTCTATTCATCCTGGATCGTCCAAAGAAAGTCCTGCGCGATAGAGGAAGGATTGCCCTGGCTCCGACAATGCGTCCGTTACTGATAATGATAGCGCCGTCATGAAGAAGCCCTGGAGGCTGCAGAAGCGAAGCAACTACAGGAGGGTTGATCATGAGTTTATCAAGCATGACGGGATCACCGTAAACGTTTTCAAGAGATTCATCTCTTTCCATCACGAAGAGTCCTCCGAGCCTAAGCTTTCTTAGAAGAACACAGGATTCAACTAGTGATTCGATCTCACTGCGTTCGATGATATCAGCGTGCCCGGTGAATCTTCTAAGATTACGACCCATTGAGCCCAGTAAGTCTTTTATCTCCTCATGGAAGATAAGCACCACGGCTATGAATAGAATAGGTGTCAGGAGCTGAAGGAGGTACGTGAATGTGAAGAATCCCAATCCGCCAAGAATATTCGCGAACACTAGAATGATAATGAACATCAGGATTACAGGCATTGCAGGAGTTCTCCAGAGGTACTTCAGCAGCATTCTTAGAACAAAGGCAATAATGACGATATTTGCCAGCTGCGCAAGCCAGAAGCCGCTGATGATGGAGTGTCCCAGTGGCTGTATCATCATATTCTCTGTCCAAACTCCCTCGAAACCCTGAGAACCTGCTGTGTTCCCTCAACATCATGAACCCTCACGATATCCGCACAGTTGGAAGATAGTGCAGTTACAGCGTGCGTACCAGCTTCAAGTGCAGATGGTTCTCTGATTCCGGTCAGCATACCGAGAAAACTCTTTCGGGAATGTCCCAGGAGAACTCTGCAGCCAAGCCATTTGAATTCCGCAAGTCTTGAGATGAGTTGAACATTATCTTCAAGTCTTTTACCGAAACCGATTCCCGGATCAACGATAATTCGTTCCCTTGTTATCCCTGATTCAACTGCTGCTGCGATTCTCTTCTCCAGAAACGTGTAAACTTCCTCAACAACATCAGTGTATTCCGGACTATCCTGCATATTCGCAGGTTTTCCCTGCATATGCATAAGAACCACCGGGACATCCGCTTTCGCTACTACTTCAGCCATTGCAGGGTCGGAAATGGCGGTTACATCATTTATCATCTCAGCTCCCGCAGAAAGAAGGGTATCTGCCACCTCCGCGCTGGCAGTATCGATTGAGATAACAGCTCTGCAGTCAGCCGAAAGCGATTTCACTATGGGAAGCAATCGTTCAAGCTGAACTGCAGGATGTACCGGCAGTGAGCCGGGTCTGGTGGATTCCGCGCCTATATCAATAATATCCGCTCCATAAGCAGTCATTGATCTGGCACGTTTAATCGCTATCTCAGGATCAAGATAATCCCCGCCATCGCTGAAGGAATCTGAGGTTACATTCAGAATACCCATTATCAGTGGTCGTCTGCTGAAATCAAGAACCTTACCTCGTGTCAGTATCCTATCAGACAAACAGGGAGGTTCTTTCAGTGCAGCTCTGAGTTCTTCTGCAAGCTCCGGGAGTCCAAACGGCTGTCCGATAAGCGATTCACATCCCCGCAATATCTGCTTCATTGTCCCTACGATCAGCACTCTGGTCTCACTTGTGTTGCAAGAAACAGTCTGTCTTGAAACTATGGCGTCAGCACCACCGGATAGCATGCATTGCTTAAGAATATTCGCTGCCGTCGATGATAGAAGTTCCGTGGAAAAAACGCATATTCTGCATTTCAGTGAAAGCCTGTCCCAGGTAACGGGATCAGCCCCGATAAAATTCAGCTCTCTGCGCCACTGATCATCGCTGGTAATATGGAGTTTCCTGATTTTCATCAGGTGACTCTTATCGCTCTTCCGATGAGGGAAAGTGCTTCGGTCCTTGTTTCAAGTTTCGTCAGATACCCGCGCATAGCAGATGTAACTATCCTCGAATCGCGTTTCTTCACTCCGCGCATGGCCAGGCACATATGTTCAGCTTCCATCACGACCATGACACCCTTGGCAGATAATTCGGTCATAAGTCTGTCCGCTATTTCGGTCGTAAGTCTCTCCTGAATTGTCGGTCTGGCAGCCATCGTTTCAACCATCTCAACTATTGATGACAAACCTGCTATACGATCGTTCGCAGGGAGATAGACAACATCGCACCTGCCGATAAAGGGCAGCAGGTGATGCTCACACATAGATGAAAAACTGATGTCCTTTACTATGATCATTTCGTTTTGCCCTTGACAGGACATGGTCTTGACGGGCTTGATTTCGTCAGGGTTAAGGCCGCGGCACAGCTCAGCCATTGACTTGGATACGCGGTATGGGGTCTCCTTCAGACCTTCTCTGTCAGGATTCTCCCCCACTCCCTCCAGTATCAGTTTCACTCCCTGTTCTATTTTCTTCAGATCCATCATTTTCACGGACTTCCTCTTCTTGTTCAGGATTATCATTGGAAGGATCGACCGTTTCCCTGATCTCGGAAATGGGTGGAAGGGAGGGTATAGGGCCCATATCAGGGCGCAGTTCCCCGAATATGTCATTTATCTCACTGCTTGAAATCGTTTCTTTTTCCAGAAGCTGTTCAGCGATTTTCTCAACAATGTCCCTGTTATCATTCAGCAGTTCAAGAGAAATGCTGTATGCTTCCTCAATGATCCTCTTTACCTCTGAATCTATCACTCTGGCTGTATGCTCACTGTAATCCCTGGTTTTATTAAATTCCCTTCCGAGGAAGATCATATCTCCCGATTGTGCGTGCGCTACAGGGCCTAGTGCCTCACTCATTCCCCATTCACAGACCATCTTTCTCGCAAGTTCGGTTGCCTTTTCCAGATCGTTCCCTGCTCCTGTGCTCAGAGTTTCAAGGAAAAGACTTTCAGAAGCCCTGCCCCCCATCAATGTGGCGAGCATACTCAGAAGCTTCTTTTCGGTGTAGTTGTATCGATCGTCGGATGGAAGAAAACTGGTCACACCCATAGCCATTCCCCGGGGGACAATTGTGATTTTATGTATCGGGTCAGCTTCGGGAACGAAAATGCCGACTACGGCATGTCCGCTCTCGTGATAGGCGGTACACTTTTTCTGATCGGGACTGATAATGATGCTCTTACGCTCCAGCCCGAGTATGATGCGGTCGACAGCATAGTCGAAATCTTCCTGTTCAACCTTCTTTGCGCCTCGTCTTGCAGCCCTCAGAGCAGCCTCATTCGCCAGGCTTTCAAGATCGGCACCGCTGAAACCGGGAGTACTTCTTGCAACCTTTTCAAGCCTGACCTTCGAACCAACCGGCATTTTACGAGTGTGTACTTTCAGGATAGCCTCGCGACCCTTTACATCCGGCATGCTCACGACGATCCGGCGATCAAATCTGCCCGGCCGGAGAAGTGCGGGGTCAAGAACGTCGGGTCGGTTTGTCGCTGCCATAACAATAACCCCGGTATTCTCCTCGAAGCCGTCCATCTCTACAAGAAGGGCGTTCAGAGTCTGTTCCCTCTCATCGTGTCCACCTCCGAGCCCTGCTCCCCGGTGTCTCCCTACAGCATCAATCTCATCGATGAAAATAATGCAGGGCGCCTTGGATTTACCCTGTACAAAAGATCTCTGACCCGGCTGGCACCTACTCCTACGAACATTTCAACAAAATCGGAACCGCTCATTGAATAGAAAGGAACTTTTGCTTCCCCGGCAACAGCTTTCGCCAGAAGGGTTTTACCTGTTCCGGGTCTTCCGACAAGCAGTACGCCTTTGGGAACCTTTCCACCAAGGCGACGGAACTTGTCAGGCTTATTAAGGAATTCAATAACCTCAAGTAATTCGGCTTTTGCTTCGTCCGCTCCGGCCACATCCTCAAACGTAACCTGAGGTTTATCGCTGGAAAAGAGCCTGGCTCTGCTTTTACCGAATGAGAACGCCTTACCGCCTCCTCCAGCCTTTCTCATGAAGTAGATGAAAAAGCCGATCAGAAGCAGGAAGGGAATGAAGGAGAGTATCTGAGCCAGCAGTTCGTTTGGCGGTTTGGCTGTTACCAGGACATTATGAGCGGCGAGTGAATCGAGTACTCCGGTATTCTCAAAAGGAATGAAGCTCACGAATCCGCTGTATTCGACACCATCTTTAACCACAGGGAAAGTGAATTCACCATCAATAGATCCGCCGGTTTCAATGACAACTGATTCCACTTTATCCCGGCTGATATAGTCCATCAAACCCGAATCACCGGAATAGGGTATTTCAAGTTTCTCAGCACCGGTATCGAAAAGCCGGAATACTGTGAAAGCTATCAGAGCCATCAGCAGCCACATTGTAAGAGTTTTGACAGAACAGCCTGAAGTCAACGGCTGCAAAGGTATTTTGCCTGGTTTTCGTTTATCATCCTGGTTCATGAGACTCCCGGTTTTTTAATCTTTAAGTGCTACGATATCGGGAAGATTGCGACCAAATCCCCCCGGGCTGTCCAGTCCGTATCCGAATACGAACCTGTCAGGAATACTGAATACGCATTCGTGCAAATCTACATCAACCTGCCGTCTGGCCTTTTTGTCAAGCAGTACAACCGTACGAAGGGAGGCTGGATTTCTTGATCTGATCAGCTGCTGAATATATGCCAGTGTAAGTCCTGTGTCTACAATATCCTCCACCAGCAGGACATCGCGGTCTGCCAGAGGAAGGGTCGTATCAAGGGTAAGACGAACCTCTCCGGATGATCTGGTCTGCTCCCCGTAGCTTGCCGCACCGAGGAACTCAATCTGCAGATCGATGCCCATGCTGCGGACAAGATCGGCAGCGAACATGAAACCACCCTTGAGAAGTGGTATAACAACGATCTTTTTGCCTGAATAAATCTCTGTAAGCTCTGCTCCAAGCTTCCTGATAGCCTCCTGAATCTGAACCGAAGAGATCAGTACATCCCAGTCATTGCTTTTCATTTTCTACCTTTCCAGCTGTTCTTAAGTGCTTCCGGATACTAATCCTGCCGCCTTCAGCAGTGATCTTCGTACCTCCGGGAAGAATATGAAATCCTTCTTTCTTACTAAGAATCCACCTGTCGGTTTTTTCTATTTCAAGCTTTCCGCCCCTGGGTCGACCGCTCACAGCCCACAGAATGCCAAGCCTTACAGCTTTTGGCAAATTCAAGTATTTGTCTGTTTTGAATGTATCTCCATCAAGAAGCTTGTCAAGAGATTCATCGATAATACCGGCTGTAACATCCCTCCACTGGGACAGATTCGCCGAAGATCTTGCTATTGCATACGTGCTTCCCGGCGATATGGATTCAAGCACAGGAATGATACTATGTCGGATCCTGTTCCTGAGAAAGGAATCCTCCTGATTTGTCGGATCCTCTACCCAGTTCTGTCCGATCGTTTCAAGGTAATCGCGAAGTTCACTCCGGGAAAAATCCAGCAAAGGTCTGCGAACTGGTCCCCGCCCTAAGTAATCCATTCCCCCCAGGCCCCTGAGTCCGGATCCTTCAAGCAGTCTCATTATGAGAGTTTCTGCCCTGTCAGATGCCGTATGTCCCGTAACGACAAGACTGTTACCCGAAGAATATTCACTGTATATCCTATTCCGCTCGGCACTGAAATATCCCTCAACAGATCCGGATCCATGTGGTGAAATTTCTTCAATACTGCAATGCAGGCTCAGTCTTTCTGCAAGATTCTTTACGAAAACGGCATCTTCACGACTCTCGGGTCTGGCTCGATGATCGATATGAAGAACAGCCAGCTCCCAATTCATATAGTTGGCAAACCGGTTCAGAAGCTGCAGCAGCGCGACAGAATCACTACCGCCTGAAACGGCTGCAAGTATTTCTGAACCGCAAGGGAGCAGGCTCCTGAGTTTAACTGATTCAATGAAAGTGTTCTCGATATATCGTCGTAAGTTCACGTATCCTCCCTTTGCAGTAATATACATGAACCCCGGGAACGAGGTGGACTTACTGCATGGAAAAGATAATAATGCCTTCAGGAGGTAACGAATGAATCACCAGACCGGAAAGAACAGCAAGCTTTCCAGAGATCTCGGTATTCCCTCTCTTTTCTCTATCGCGGCAGGCGCAATGATAAGCTCAGGGCTTTTTGTCCTTCCTGCACTGGCTTTCACTGTGGCGGGCCCCGGTGTGATATTCTCCTACCTCATAGCTGCAATTCTCGTGATTCCGACCATGTTCAGTAAGGCTGAGCTAGCAACTGCAATGCCAAGGGCAGGGGGAACCTACTACTTCATTGACAGGTCTTTGGGACCTCTTGCAGGTACACTCTCCGGGCTGGCGGCATGGTTCTCCCTGTCAGTCAAGACAGCCTTTGCTTTTGTTGGTCTTGGAATATTCATGGAGTTTCTGTCTCCCGAGATCAATGGCAGACTTTTCGCGATGATTTCCTGCGTTATCTTTACAGCTCTTAACCTCAGAGGTGCCGGACATGCCGGGAAAACTCAGATAGTACT
>QNDS01000029.1 GCA_003644925.1 Candidatus Fermentibacterota bacterium | reverse complement strand
GCTTGCGGTGGATATCACTTCATCCTTGAGTGGATTGTAAAGCTTGTGATTCACACCGTAAACGACGGTGAGGTCTGCTCCCGGTTTTCCCTTGGCGGGGGCACTGAGAACCACTTTCTTCGCTCCGGACTCTATATGCAGCATCGCTTTTTCCCGTGTCCGGAAGAAACCTGTGGACTCTATGACAATCTCTACCCCGAGTTCCTTCCAGGGGAGCTTCGATGGATCCGGCTGAGAGAAAACCCTGAAACTGTCACGGCCCGCCTGGATAATGTCTCCGTCCACTTTAACGTCACCGGGAAAGCGGCCGTGAACCGAATCGTACTTCAGAAGGTGTGCAAGAGCCGCAGGATCTGTAAGATCATTCACGGCAACAATATCAATGTCATTCTCTTTAAGTGTCTGCCTGTAAACAAGCCTTCCAATTCTTCCGAATCCATTAATTGCGACTTTTACCGCCATTTCAAACCTCCGTTATCCGAAGAAGAGTTTTGCAGCATCATACTGCTCGACAGGTACAGTTTTCAGTGTTCCGACCGCTTTTTCAAGTTCAACAGCTACCAGCTCCGTACCATGGAGAGCCGCCATTTTGCCGAACATTCCCTGTTCAGCCATCTCAACAGCTTTGACTCCCAGTCTTGTTCCGAGTACGCGGTCGAATGCCGTAGGGCTGCCGCCCCTCTGAACATGACCCAGAACTACATGCCTTGTTTCCAGATCGGTTCTGTCGGCAATTTCGTTCTTGAGTACTTCACCGATACCGATCCCTGTACCGAGCTGGACATGGCCGAAGGCATCCTTCTCCGCCGAATGCATAACATGTCTCTGCAGCTTGGGGTCTATGGCTCCCTCAGCCACCGCGACAATTGCATACCTGTTGCCTTCACTGTAACGCTTTTTCAGGAGATCACACACTTCGTCGGTGTTGAATTCCTGTTCAGGAATGAGAATGACATGTGCGCCTCCCGCCATACCCGCATGAAGTGCAAGCCAGCCTGCATGCCGACCCATGATCTCCACTACGATTATCCTTTCATGGCTTCTGGCGGTTGTATGAAGCATATCAAGGGCTTTCATAACGTAGTTGATCGCGGTATCAAAACCGAATGTACAATCGGTAGCGCTCAAGTCATTGTCTATCGTCTTTGGAATACCGATAACCGGAAGCCCTTCGCCGTTCAGCCTGCTTGCAACACCCAGAGTATCCTCTCCGCCTATTGCTATGAGGCAGTCCAGCCTCATGTCCTTGCAGGTCTTCCTGATCCCTTCGAATCCGTTCTCAAGCTTGAATGGGTTCGTTCTGGATGAAAGCAGTATTGTACCGCCCTCCATGTGTATATCTCTTACCATGTTAAGATCGAGCTCAACGGCATCGTTCTCGATGGCTCCCTTCCAGCCTCTGAGAAAACCGGTGATCTTGTGACCACGCATCTTCCCTCTAACCGTAATACCCCGGATAACGGCGTTCAATCCAGGGGCATCTCCACCGCCAGTAAGCAAACCTATGTGCATATTATTTTCCTCTGTTTTCAGAATATTCATGAGCTATCCTCTTGAGCAGTTTTTTCGCGAGTTCCATCAATTCAGGAATAGAAAGGGACTGTCCTCCATCTGAAAGCGCCTTATCAGGATCGGGATGTACTTCCAGCATAATGCCGTCAGCCCCTGCTGCAAGCCCTGCAAGGGATAGCGGTTCCAGAAGATCCCTCCTTCCCGAAGCATGGCACGGATCTACTATGACCGGATATCCACCAAGCATTCTTGCAAGAGGGACGGCCGAAATGTCAAGTGTATTCCTTGTCCATGGTTCAAATGTCCTTATTCCCCTTTCGCAGAGAACAACCCTGTCATTCCCTTCCTTTACGAGATACTCCGCCGCCATGAGCCACTCCTCGATCGTGGCCATGAACCCCCTTTTAAGAAGTATCGGTTTCTCTGTTCTGCCGAGGGCAGAGAGAAGCGGGAAGTTGTGCATGTTCCTTGCTCCGACCTGGATCATATCGACGTACTTCACGGCATGTTCTATCTGATCAATTGCCAGTACTTCACTGACCACAGGAATACTGAATTCTCTTCTAACCTGATCCAGCATTTCAAAACCCTCAATACCCAGACCCTGAAAAGAATAGGGAGATGTCCTGGGTTTGAACGAACCGCCTCTTAACATGGCAACACCCGCTCCCACCACTGCGGCTGTAACCTCCCTCAGCATTTCAATGTTTTCAACAGAACAGGGACCGGCGATGAGGATGGATGATCCCGAACCTATATGGACATTACCTACTTTTACGGATCTGATGTCCATTTCTACCTCTTCCCCAGCTCGCTGATAATGAATCTGATTAAATCTCTTATAGAACTATCGGATACGGAACCCGCATTATGCCCTACTGCGTTATCCACCTGGTCATCCACCCATGTCGGGTCGAATCCCCCTCCAATTTCGTTCATCAGCTCCGCCCTCTGGTTAATAAGCCTTACAAGCTCCACATCGGACCTGAGAAGTTCACCCCGGAAATCAGGAACGATCTCCCTGGTTCCTACAGCCTTTCTGTCGATCTTTCCGTTTGCGGTTCTCGGCAGTCCGTGAACAAAATTGATAAGCCTGGGAATCTTGTGTTCATCAAGAAACTGCCTTAGAAATGCTCTCATCCCCGCAACGGTAAGCTCAGATGCCGGCCTTGTTACAATGTAAGCGGAAGGCATCTCACCCCGCGAAGGGTGATCCCTGCCTACCACACATGCGTCAACGATTGAAGGGTGCTTCAGTATTGCCAGCTCAACCTCAAGTGGATAAACCTTCAAACCTGCAGCCTTAATCAGTCCTCCCCTGCGGCCCAGAAAGATAAGCCTTCCGTTATCAGTTCTGAACATATCACCGGTACGATACCATCCATCAAGAAATGCCTCTTCCGTCTGCGGTCTGTCTCCTTTGTACCTGTTCACAACCCCGGGTCCCCAGATCCACAGTTCACCGCCGCCGCTATCGTTCATCCTGCTGCCTGACAGGTCACGAAGTTCAATCTCGTACCCCGCTACAACAGCAGTGAACCCCTGCACTCCGCTCTCTCCGATAAGGACGACACCCGCTGTTTCGGTACTTCCCCATACAGGTATCAGTTCCACGCCGGTTCTTTCTGTGAAACTGACCGCGAAATCTTCGGAAACATACATTCCGCCGGCTTCCGCTATTCTCACGGACTTCAGATCAGCATCGATTCTGTTCCACAGATGCGACAAACTCATCAACTGCGTCGGGAGAGCCATTATGGCTGTTACCCCTGTACTTGAAACAACATGAAGCAGATCCCGGGGGTACCTGTGCTCGGTCAGTACAGTCCTTCCTCCGAGGAACAACCCCCGCATGAAGAGTTCATGCGGATGGCCGAATACGCCGAAGATGGAAAGGTGTACATCATCGATGGTCAGACCCATGGTCTCTGTAACGCCGCCCGTGTTCGACAGCAGCTGAGCATGGGTTGTAGGCGCTACCTTTGCCTGGCCGGTGGATGCTGAGGTAACGTTCAGATAGAACTCCTCATCGCCCTGCAGATCGGGAAGATCCACAGGATTTTCACTGCCCCCGAAAATGTCATCACTCAGAGACAGGGTCATCTCATCCGGATAAGAGAAACAGCCGGTATCATTAAGTGTAAGGAGCAGGCGATCAGACCATCTGCCGAAAACCCGCATCCTTTCCTGCACCGGCCAGTCCGGATTCAGCGAAACGAATTTCGCTCCCAGCATGGAAACTGCAGTGAAGGTGATTGGAAGAAAGGAGGATCGGTTTGATACAACTCCCACAACAAATCCCTGCCGGACTCCAGCTTTCTGAAGCAGAGATGCGACATGACAGGATACACGCCACCAGTCGGCAAAACTGAGTTTCCGCTGGTCGTCTTCAAGGGCAACAGCTTCAGGTGTGGCTGCTGCCCGTGTCTTCAGTAGTCCGTGAACCGTCCCCGGCATCTATTCCTTTTTCTCTCCACATTCCGGGCAGAATTTCGAATCTGCAGGAATATCCGCTCCGCATTTGGAGCATGTTTCTCCGCCGCCGAATTTTGTACCGCATTCGGGGCAGAACTTTGCTCCGGGTGCTACTACAGCACCGCATTTTGAACATGTCAGACCGAGCGGTTTGCCGCATTCGGGACAGAATTTTCCGGCACTAACATTCTTCCCGCACGCAGGGCATGCAACCAGAGCAGCCCCTTCGGGAGCACTCTGACCGCCTCCAGCCATAGTCTGGCCCATCATGTTGGCCATTGTCATACCCATACCGAGTCCGGCACCCATACCAACGCCGGCGCCGGCAGCTCCGCCGCCGCCTTCATTCGCAGCTGCATCGCCCATTGCGGTGGCAGTCTTGAAGCGAAGGTACTGGTTCATATCGCCAAGCGCTCCCATTGCACTGCGCTCGTCGATCCTTTTCTGTACTTCCTCAGGGGGTGTAATTGCCTGAACGTAGAAATCAACCAGCTGTATTCCGTATTTCCCGAAATCATCACCCAGTCTGGATTTTGCAAGTGTACCAATTTCATCGTAGTACTGCGCAAGATCAAATATCGTCTCGATCGTCTCTCCAAGGAGATCTGACAGTCTTGATATTATCATGCCCTTCAGAAAACCCTCGATCTCGTCGGTTGAGAATTTTCCCTCTGTTCCGACTAACTTGTTGAGGAAGAGATGGCTCTGTTCAACTTTCATGGAAAAGCTGCCGAAAGCCCTTAATCTCACCATCGAGAGTTCCTTGTCCCTGAATATTATGGGTTCCTTGGTACCCCATTTCATATCGGTGAAGGTCTTCTTATTCACATAGAACATCGTTGCTCTGAACGGGGAATCCTTACCCTCGAAAAGGGTACTGACGAGACCGGTCAGGATTGGGATGTTCTCTGTAGTTATAGTGTGTCTTCCGGGGCCGAAAGTATCCATTGCCTTTCCATCCCGGAAGAAAATTGCGTCCTGGCTTTCTCTTACTATGACCTGGGTACCCAGGCGGAATTCGCCGGAGCCGCTCTGAGGAATCCTGTGGACTATTTGTTTTCCACTGTCATCCATCCATTCTACGATTTCAAGTTTCTTGAACATGGTCAGTTAACCTTTCTTCTATCTAATCAGTAGGAGTATTATTTTCAAGATCGATCATCAGCTCGCTGCGCTGAGACATTTTGCTGCTGAATTCGATAAGGATCTCAACCATAGTATCAATCGGATCCTTCAGGTCAGAATCTGCAGCTGCAGCAACCTGGAGAACCAAGAATGACTCATCAAGCTCTTCGATGTTCTCCATAAGACTTACATCAAAGGCGTAGAGCTGATCCAGTTCATCCTCTCGAACCTTATGCATATCGAACCAGCCCCTGTATCCTCTTGCTGCAAAACGGATCTCGTCCGTTACCCTTTCGAGCCTCTTGAGTATTCTATCAAAATCGGTAATCGATTTAAGTGCTGAGGGTCCTCGGAGGGTTGCAGGTATCTCGTTAATATCGGTTCTGAGCCGCTCAAGCCTGCTTACAAGACCAGTTCTGAAAAGCTGATCGTTATCTCTCCGCTCTTCCTTGCTCTTGTAGCCCTTGTACCCCGGAATGAGCCGCATGGCTTTCTCCAGAAATCCCAGATCTCTTCCTTCACTCATGTTCTATCCTTTCGCTGATAGTATCTGAACCTGTAAAACTCCAATATAAGAATAATACTAATAAACTATGTCAATCAGGTCACCTGCCGGCTGTCGATCTTATGTTTGAAAGATGCCCTCTGTACGTTCTGGCGAAAAGATGCATTCCTGTTCCATCATCCCTGCTTACGAAATACAGGTAGCCCTCTTCTGTATCAGGACTGAACGCAGCATGGATGGAAGGCAGCCCGGGAGAGCAGATCGGGCCCGGGGGCAGCCCCTCGTAAATGTACGTATTGTAGGGATCTTCGATCTCAAGGTCGCTGTAGAGCAGGACTTCCTTAACCTCACCAAGAGCGTACTGAACAGTCGCGCAGCTTTCAAGCTTCATTCCGCTTCTCACTCTGGAAAGGAAAACACCTGCAATGACAGCCCTTTCCGAATCAACTCTGGCTTCCCTCTCAACTATGGATGCGAGTATTATCGTTTCATGAAGCGTCAGACCGGTATTCTCCAGGAGTTCGTCAATGTCGCGGGGCCATCTGGTTTTTCCGGTTTCGATGATCCGAGAGAGAATCTCTGAAGCATCCAGGGTATCGGCAAATTCGTAGGTTTCCGGGAAAAGGTAACCTTCAAGGACGGGTACGCTGTTAGATGCGAGAAATGCGGAATCCGCTGAAAGGCTGTCAAGAACGGTTTCCGGGATACCGGTACCCTCCGATATAAGACCCAGGGACTGTGCGAGGGTCAGCCCGGGGGAGATAGTCACCCAGCTGGTTTGCACCGGCAGAACATCCCCTCTCGTCAGTATTCCCAGTATTGAATCGGGAGACATCGAATCATCAAACTGATAGATGCCAGCCTGCAATGGCAGTGAACCATCCATCCGGGAATACCTCCAGAGAAGGTAAAGTCTGCACCGGACAAGTCCCGAGTCGGTCAGAACCTGCGAGATCCTTCTCGCTCCCCACCCCTTCTCAACGGTGAATATGCATTCCTTTCCGCAGCCGGGAGGCTGACTGCACCAATAAAGAGCGACTATCCCTGAAATCACAACCATCAGAATTACAGCTGACAGTATCAGTATTTTTCGTTTCATGGCATACTCAGGTAACGTTTAAGAATGACCATCGCGGCAAGGGAATCCCTCTTCCCGTCCCGCCGATTGATAACCGGGGCTTCTCCCTCCGTTTCAGCGGTTGAACCGGTTTCCCTTACCAGTTCTACAGCGAATCCCCTGATCGTAAGGTATTCTGCCAGTTTCCCGACTTCATCGGACAGTTCTGTGGGCTTTCCGGCAGCGGTAAGGGGAAGACCCAGAATAATCCTGCCGTTTCCGTTTTCATTCTGAATGCTTTTCAATCTTTCCTCAATACCGTTCCAGGTGGTTTCGACAAGTGGAGGAAGCGGCAGAACAACACCGGCAAGACATATAGCAAATCCGGTCCTCTTCCTGCCGTAATCCACTGCTATTTCGTTCATTTCAGAAATCCCTCTTTAAAAGGCTTCGGTATCCTGTCCGAAGGAATAAGAATGCCATGAATACTGTCAGCACGGTCAGGAAGATCAGAGCCTGACTGAGCGGTCCGGCAAGTACCTGAACAGACGATGCCATGACAAATGACCTCCGCAGGGTCAATCCCAGAACCATTATGGATACAAGGACGTATCCCATAGATATGAAAGCTGCTATTATCCCCCCCTGACCGCTGGCAATATTTGCTGCGCTACCCTTCTCGAATTTAGGGAAGATCGCACCCAGTCCTACATTTATACTTACAAGAGCGGTGCACATCAGCGAAAGAGAAACGGTGGACATGAATACAAGCATCCATCCCGCTCCTATCCGCAGTGTAGACCATATACCCACTCCTACAATGAATGGCAATATGAATATGAAGGATTCAACCCATTTCGTCCCTATGAGCATCCTTCTACCTCCTGGAAGCTGAAGAATGTAACTCAGCCCGGGTCCTTCAAGGCTTATCGAGGGGAATGTGAACCTCACAAGAAGTGTTGCGGTAACGAAACAGGAGAATGAGAAATTCAGGTATACGACGATAGTACGCCAGAATGCATTGCCGACATCAGTCTGAAACCGGTTGATGTTCAGGGCGTAAACCAGAAACAGCCCGGCTAGAAGCAGCAACTGACTCCACTGAACGGGGTCTCTTAAGAAGAGCAGGATATCCTTTCCAAGCATGGTCCGGAAGCGCCCCCCGGATCGAAGAAAATGCCTGCTGCTCCTCCTTCGTCCGGATGCGGAGGATACTCTACCGTAACTTCTGCGGAATCCCGGACATATCATGACGCAGGCAAGTGAACAGGCCAGGATAGCCTCGATCAGAAGGCTTCCAATATGTCTAAGAGCCTGCGGCCATGCACCGCTGTCGATAGAGGATATAGTGTTGCTGAAAATCGTATGCGGCCATAATCCGCCACTGACTACCGGCAGCTCCGCTACGAAACTCTGCACGGCGTCGAGGGCTGAATTCTCCTGTGCTATCATACCTTCGGGTCCTGAGCTTTTCAGTATTACGAAAATCCCCGCGGCAATCACCATGCCCAGAATGCCTGCTGTTTTCCATAACCGGCCGTCGCGCCGGTTGAGCCTGATGGCAGCTCCCAGAAGAATCGTCCCGGAGGATAACCAGATGGCAATAAGAAGTGGAAAAAGAAGCACAGAGATTACAGTAGCAGTCAAACTGACTTCAAGCGATATGCAGAAGGCTGCAACTATTGGAATTCCAAGAAGCAGGGTCGCCCAGCCGGCGTTGAACCAGCTCTCCAGCATACGGTAGAAAGCGGTGAGTCCGTCCCTCATCGGCAATGTAAGCAGGAAAGAAGTTTCCCAGGATCTGAAAACCACGGAAACCCCGCTGATGAAAGAGGATATTCCTATGAAAATCCCGAAGGACATGAAGGTCATCGCAAGCAGCCTCATGGCAAGAGCGGTCCCGAATCCGGCAAACGTTTCCTCAAGGCTGTAGATGTATGAGAAAAGAAAACGAAAGAGAATAAATATGCCGGGAACCAGAACGGCGATGGTTATAGCTCCGGCAATGAGCTTAAGCTTATTGGTCTGCCATTCGGAAACCGCTGCCCCCCTCAGGCTGGCGGCTTTGATGCGATAGAGAAGCCTGATTCTTGAACTCATACCGAAAAGATAGCAGATGGTACACGCATTTCATAGTCCGGATGGACACTTTAATCCTGCCGGAATAGATTACGGTAATTCGAAAGGAATATGATATGAAATGCCCCAACTGCGGAGCGCAGATCGGAAAGTTCGACAGCGAGACCTATACGTGCAAATATTGCAGATCAACATTCCATGCCAGTGAATTCGACCCTGGCTGGAATCAAGATCAGGACACCCCGAATGTCAGCGAAATTCACCATTACCATCACCAGGAAACAACGGACAAACTGTCTGTTGGGATGGGGTGCCTCTGCTTCTTCTTCTTTCCCCTGGGCTGGATCATCTACTTCATATACAGGGACTCCTCCCCGCGAAAGGCCAGAGCCGCAATGATAATAGCGGCTGTATTGACCGTACTCTTCCTGGTAGGATTAGCATCGGGAACCGGCTCACCGAAATAAACAGGGACTGTAAATGGGGACGGAGGTAATTAGATTTTTCAATTACCTCCGTCCCTTTTCTAGTTATCAGAGGTTGATATCAGGGCCGATATCGTTCAGGAATGCTACCAGCAAATCAATTGCGCATTCAACATCATGCCTGCTGATGACAGCTACAGGGCTGTGACCATACCTTGTAGGAATTGATAGACATGTCGAATGGGCTCCGGGGCTGAATTTCTGCATGCTGGATGTATCGGTACCTCCACGGACAAGAATCTCCATCTGATGGTCTATTCCGTTCTTCTCGGCAAGTTTCCTTATATACTCCACAAGGGATGTCGAGCAGATCACACTGGAATCCATCTGCTTGATAGCTACGCCTTTTCCAAGCTCAGCTACCTTCATTCTGGCGGGGAACCCCGGTGTATCTCCCGAACCTGTGATATCCACAGCTATACCGATATCGGGTTTTATTGTCTGGGCGGCGACAGTAGAACCACGAAGTCCCACCTCTTCCTGTGACGTACCCACGGCGTAGACATCGATCGATGGGTTGTCGTACCTTTTCATCGCTTCGATTATTATGAACGCCCCCACCCTGTCATCGAACGCTTTCGCGACGAAGCAGTTACCGAGCTCTGTGAAAACCGTATCCATCGATACCCAGTCACCGCGGCTGACCTTATCTTTAATGTCATCGAACGGCAGCCCGAAATCAAGGTAGAGCTTGTCGTATTTTGGAGTGGTTCCGCGCAGTTTCTCTGTGGGTTCCCATCTTCTGTGCATTACAGCCGGCATAATACCGCCGTTCCTGGTATGCACCCTGACTGTATGACCTAGAATATTGGCAGGATCCCATCCACCGACAGGGACAACCGATGCGAAACCCTGATCATCAAGATTGTAGACGATGAAACCGATCTCATCGATATGCCCGGCAAGCATGACTTTGAGCCTTGAATCTCCGAGAGTTCCCGATTTGAATGCGATTATGTTCTTCATCGCATCGGTTTTGAAAGTATCGGCAGAGCCCTCCAGAGCATCTCTGAATAGCGATACTATACTGTCCTCATGTCCTGAAATACCATCAGCTTCACAAAGTTTCCTCAGAAGATCCATCAGATCAACATCCTTTCAAATTATTTCCAGCAGTTTATTCGGCTTCAACCCAGCTGAATCCGGCCGCGTCCATCCATCTGGTGGAAGACTGTCCGGCAAAATCAATATCTTCTATGACGCTGTTTGCAGCATCATGCGGTGAAAGTCCGTTCTCCAGTATCTGGTTGAAATAGAATATCTCGATAAGGCCGCTTGCCCCCCAGTCCACACTGCGTGAATACCCCGAAACGATGAAATCCGGAGCCCAGTTGCTTCCCGACGATACTATCGCCTGCGGCATTCGCCCGGCCATTATCTCACAGCAGCTGAAATGTATCATGGCGAGATTGTGCAGCGGTCTTATGGCATCGACAAACTCCCTTGAAGATACGTTTCCGGACGTCAGCTCGATACCCGAAGACGATCCGTGTGAGGCGATAACCAGGTAAAGCTCACCGGGAAGACCTGATGATTCAAGGCAGAAGGTTTTAAGATCATCCGCATCATGGATGAACCTGTGCCTGACAGTCACACCCGGCACCCTGGCAAACCAGGCTGCCAGCATTTCACCGAAGGAATACTCCTGCTCTGAAAGAGACGTCTGCCATTCGGATTCAAGAATTACAAGCCATTTGGATGGTGCAACCCCGGCACCTGCCCTGTACCCTTCCCATTCTAACCACTGCCCTCCACCATCCGGACGCCACATACCGCTTATGTTCATGGAATCATCGGAGAGTTCGAACCAGCCTTCACCTGAAGCGGCGGGCTCGCTGTATGTGAATATGAGCTTTCCGTCGCGCCCGACCGAACCTTCAATAGTGGAGTAAGCATCGTACGTATAGTATCCGGTCACATGCGAGTTCTCCTGTTGGAGAAACATGGATCCATAAGTTGTTTCCCATGTTCCGGAAAAATCCGGCAGTTCCGAAGCTGCCAGGAACAGTGGAAACATAAGTGCTGTAATCAAAGTAATAACAGATGCTCTCATTCAAGTACCGCCCTTATCCTTCTTATGCCTCTTGAGGAACTCATCTCCTTCACAATCCTGAATATCCCGAGTTCTCCGGTCCCCCCGACATGGGGTCCCCCGCAGATCTCCAGGGAGAAATCCCCTATTCTGTAAACTTTCACCTTATCACCGTACTTACTCCGAAACAGACCTATGGCGCCCTCTTCAAGAGCATGCTCAAGGCTGGTCTCCTCAGCGCTGACGGGCATGTCGGCCTTGATGATCTCGTTAACCTTCTTTTCCACCAGAGCGATCTGTTCAGCCGTCATTTTCTCAGGGTAGCTGAAATCGAACCGGAGCCTCTTCTCTGTTATGTTGCTCCCCTTCTGCTCTACCTGATCACCGAGTACATCCCTCAGAACCTGATGAAGAAGGTGAGTCGCGGTGTGAAGCCTGGTTACCATTTCGCTGTTGTCGGCGAGACCGCCCTTGAACTTCTGGTCCCCACCCTGTCTGGACAGCTCTCTATGCTTGTCAAATGCTTTTCCGTAGCCTTCCATATCAACTGTCATGCCATGCTCAGAGGCAAGCTCGGCTGTGAATTCGACCGGGAATCCGTATGTATCGTACAGCCTGAAAGCAATTCTTCCCGGTATGGTTTTAGCGGGATTCTTTATAAGATTGGGAAGGAGCTTCTCGAATTCCCGCAGACCGGACTGCAGTGTTTTCTCGAACCTTGATTCCTCCATGGAAAGCTCATCAAGGATGAACTTCCGGTTTCGTGCCAGCTCCTCGTGAACGGGAGACTCAGTATCGATGACAAGTTCTGCAAGCCTGTGAGTGAAGGGTTCATCTATGCCAAGTTTCCGGCCGTGCCTGACAGCAAGGCGGATAAGCCTTCTCAGTACGTACCCTCTGTCAAGATTCGATGGAGGAACACCCTGATCATCCCCCAGAATATGGGTGGCCGTTCTGATGTGGTCGGATACTATCCGCAGTGACCGGAGCGCCCCGGCGTCGGGTTCCGTTCCCAGCCCTGACAGCTTTTTCAGAAATCCGAACAGGGGCACGAACTGGGGAATATCGTAAATGGTGGAGCAGCCGTTCATCATCGCGACTGTCCTGGCCACACCCATGCCGGTATCAACGTTCTTCTGCTCCAGAGGAACGTACATGCCGCCGGCGGTTCTGCGGTACTCCATGAAAACATCGTTCCAAATCTCGAAGTACTTCCCGCAGCCGCAACCGGGCCTGCATTCAGGAGTGCAAGGCGGCAATCCGGTATCGATGAATATTTCCGTATCGGGGCCGCAGGGTCCGGTATTTCCTGTTGGTCCCCACCAGTTGTCTGCCCTGCCGAGGAAATAGATACGATCCCTGGAAATGCCCGCCTCTTCCCAGAGCGCGGCAGCTTCCTCATCCGGAGGAATCTCTCCTTCCCCCGCAAAAACCGTTACATGAAGCTGATCCGGTTTGAAACCGAGCCATTTCCGGTCTGTGAGAAACTCGAAGCTCCAGATGATGGCTTCCCGCTTGAAGTAATCCCCCAGTGACCAGTTTCCAAGCATCTCGAAGAAGGTGAGGTGGGAAGAGTCTCCGACCTCCTCGATATCACCCGTCCGGATGCACTTCTGAACATCTACAAGCCTTTTTCCGGCAGGATGTTTCTCTCCGAGCAGATAGGGTACCAGCGGCTGCATTCCAGCTGGAGTGTAGAGAATGGTGGAGTCCTCCTGTGGAATAAGCGAAGCTCCCTGAATAAGTGTATGTTTTTTCCCGATAAAAAAATCGAAATAGAGATGTCTGAGTTCTTCCGCAGTCATTCCAGTCCTTCTGATTGTTAAATGTTCTTCTGGTATATCCTGTAGATTCGATATGGATCAGCGTTAAGATCGTTTTCGAGTATCTTTCTCATGGGCATGTTGTCTTCCAGTATCCATGAAAGCTCTCCCCGTCCCATCCCCATCTCGATACTGGAACTGATCACCCTGTCAATCAGAAGAGCTTCGAGGCCGCGTCCCCGGAATGCCTTCCTGACTCCCAGCAGCATCACTCTCACCTGGCTGATGCGAGTTCTGAAAAGCGGCACTTTCAGCGCCAGCACAGCCTTTATCAGGCTTCCTCCGGCCCGCCGGAAAGCCTGGTTGGCATCCGGAAGTGAAATGGCGAACGCCACAGGTTCTCCGTTGATTTCAACCAGGGGGGCAAGCTGGGGGAGCATTATCAGCTTAAGCTCATCCGCCATCATATCCATTTCACGCTGGGTCATGGGTACGAATCCCCAGTTATCCTCCCAGCATTCATTGTAAATATCCATGATCACGGGGACTTCCCTGTGAATGTGTTTCACGGAAATATTCCTGATGACAGCGTCGGTTCTCCGCAGGACAAGGTTCGCAACCCTGGATATTTTCGAATAATCAAGAACACCGGAATCAAGGTAGTAGGCTAAGAGATCCTTCAGCTTCCCGTAACCTGTTCCCTCAAGCATATCCTTATACCAGGGCGGATTGTAGGTCATCATGATAAGAGGGCAGGAGTCAAATCCCTGAACCAGTAGTCCGCACTCCTCATTGGTCGAGAAATTCATCGGTCCTCTTACTTTTTCCATGCCCGCTGCTTTGAGCTTATCTTCAGCGGTGGTTAAAAGAAGCCTGAAAAGCTCTTCGTCCTTTTCTCCCTCGAGAAATCCGAAAAATCCCGTTTTTTCATTATGGTAATCGTTATGGACGTGATTCACAATTGATACGATACGGCCGACAGGCCTGCCCCCGCCGTTTCTGGCAAGGAATACCGTTACATCACTGTGCTCATGGAAAGGATGCTTCTGCCTGTCGAAAAGTTCCTTCTGAAAGTACTTGACCGGAGGCACCCAGTAGGGATCGTCTCTGTAGAGCCTGAAAGGAAGGTCAATGAACTCACGCAGCTGACCCTTGCTGTCTACCTCTTCGATTGAGAAAGACATTGAACCTCCAGAATTAAATAATACCTAGTTCCCTGCCGCACTTTTCGAAAATTTCCAGAGCACGGTCGATCATGTCATCGGTGTGGGTAGCCATGTAGCTGGTTCGCAGCAACTCACCGCCGCTTGCAACAGCCGGGCTTACAACGGGATTTGTGAAGACCCCCGCCCCGAAAAGCTGCTTCCAGAACATAAGCGTCTGGGCTTCGTCTCCCACAATTATCGGGATAATCGGGGCTTCAGAATTACCAACATTGAATCCAAGAGACGCAAGCCCCTGCCTGGCTCTCTCTGCCGCCCTGTGGGAATTCACTATAAGTTCCGGTTCATTCTCGAGTGTGTCCAGTACGGCAATCACGGTTGCCACAGCGGCAGGCGGGAGGCTGGCGGAGAATATCATCGTCCTTGCGGTATGCTTGATATAATCCATTACCTTTGCCGGTCCTGCGGCAAAACCCCCGATGCACGCAAACGATTTACTGAAAGTGCCCACCAGAATGTCTACTTCATCATGACACCCGAAATGCTCGGCAGTTCCCCTGCCGGTTGAGCCCATGGCTCCGATACCATGAGCATCATCAATAATCAGCCGGACTCCGAATTCTTTGCTGATCTCAATCAATCCCGGAATGTCAGCCAGATCTCCCTCCATACTGAAAACGCCGTCGGTGACTATCACACCCGGATTATCCCTGTTGTTCTCCAGCAGGTAACGAAGATGCTCGTGATCGTTATGCCTGTATTTGAGATTCCTGGCATAACTCATCCTGGCCCCATCGATTATTGAAGCATGATTCAACCTGTCCAGATAGATTATATCGTTTCGACCCGCAATAGTTGAAATAACACCAAGATTTGCCTGAAATCCAGTACTGAAAGTTATAGCCATTTCCTTGTTAAGGAATTTAGCAAGTCTATCCTCAAGTTCGATATGGAGGTCAAGGGTTCCGTTGAGGAACCTGCTGCCTGTACAGCCCGTACCGTACTTGTCTATGGCTTCCTTCGCCTTCTCCATTACTTTGGGATGATCCGTAAGCCCCAGGTAATTGTTGGACCCCAGCATGATTATGCTGTGTCCATCTATCTCCATCTCCGCTCCGACATGCCCGCCAAGGGGAATGAAATACGGGTAGAGTCCCGATTTCATAACCTGTTCAAGTCTTTCGTACTCGTAGCACTTCTGAAATACATCGTTGGGCGTGTTATTCATATTACACCTTGTCATTGGTTTAATCACTATGTAGCATTGCGAAGGAAATTAATCAGTATACCTTCAAAAGTCAACGGAATCCGGTAAATATGAATAAAACAATTATCACCGGTGCTTCAGGTTTTCTCGGAAGCCATATTATAGACATACTGCTGGAAAAAGGAATACTGGCTCATGCCCTTCTCAGGCAGTCTTCATCGCTTTCGAATCTGCCCGATAAATGCAGAATCTCCCGCGTTGACTTCATGAACCCGGATTCCATGGCTGAGGACTTTGATGGCGCAGATTTAGTAATCCATGCTGCCGGTGCAACAAGTGCTGCAAGCCAGGAGGAGTTCGATAGAGCAAACGCTCTTGTAACGAAAAACCTGCTGAGCGCAAGAGACAGGTACGCCAGGAACGCCCTCTTCATCTATATCTCAAGCCAGGCTGCATCGGGACCTGCAGGAAACGGGCCTGTAACGGATTACGGCAGAAGCAAGCTGCTGGGTGAATTCGCGGTCAGGGATACGGAGAACTGGGTTATCGTACGCCCTCCTGCCATTTTCGGCTCTCGGGATCCCGCGTCCACGCCGGTTATGAAACTGGCTCTGAAAGGACTTTTTGTCTCTCCCTGGATGAACAGAGGTGGATTCTGTCTTGTTTATGTACGTGACCTCGCCAGGCTGATAGCGGATCTTCCTGACCATCCGGATACCAAAGGCAGAACTCTCGAACCATCCTACGGAAGGCTTTTCTCATGGAAGGATTTCCATGAAATACTCGAAAAAGCCGCCGGACGAAGGATACTGCATCTGCGTATACCACCGGTCCTTATACATACTGCGGGCTTTATGTCCGAAGCCCTGGCTTCCCTTACAGGAAGAACGCCTTTCTTCTGCAGAGATAAATGCAGAGAACTGCTTGCGAGTGAATGGACTGTAGAGGATGGGTTGACGCACAGTCTTACCGGATGGGAACCTGCAGTTCCAGTTGAAGAAGCCATGAAGAATACACTCGAATGGGTGCGCAGCAACAGCTGATCCCTCGCAGGTGGGGTGTAATTGACAATCTACCCCAATGTTATGATTGTTTTGATGGTCAATTAATAGCAGGGAGGTTCCGTGTCTCTTATCATCTCCTCTTTGGTGTTCCTATCCGTTCTTCTTACTCCAGAGGTACCATGGAACTATTCCATGGAGGGTCTTCCATCGGGATGGAGGAATGATGGCTTTGATTTTAATGCCATATTGGGTGCACACATTATGATGTACGCCTTACCTCCAAACTCATACGAAGAAGCGAGTCTGTTATCCTGGGCTGATTCAGTTTTAATTCCCACCGATTGCGATTCCATTATTCTTGAGGTTGATGATCATTATCTGAGTATTAGCAGAGAGGGCTCGGGTACTTGCGCAGTCTATATCTATTACAGGTATTACTCTGGCTGGGCAACCGCCTGGCATAAAAACAACAGTACAACCATAGATCTTTATGCATCAATTCCAGTTGTACCTCAGGAGCATCTATCTCTGCACTTTCTCGGGTTTGTTTCTGTAGGCGATGTCGGTTCAGCTCATTTAATATGGGGCATTCATGAGCTTACTCTCACTTTGTGGTGCGATGGCTCCCCCATCGAGGTCAGGTCTTGGGGAAACCTTAAAACCGGATTTGATTCCCCTGTTTCTCCCACATAATTCAACTATCAGATGGAAGTTAGAATGTATAAATTACTCTCTATTGCCACGGGATTGCTTATTCTAAGTACATCTGCATGTACCGTTCTATCTCCACCCATTTCTGTTTCGTTACCAGCTGCTATGAGCTTTGTAACAATTCCTGCAGGTAGTTTCGTTATGGGTTCTCCTGAGAATGAACCCGGGCGTGCTATAGACGAAGGACCACAGTATTCTGTGTACTTGGAAACCTATGAAATGATGACCACTGAAGTGACCCAGGCTATGTGGAAGGAGGTTACAGGAACAACGATCTATGATCTGAATGACGATAGTTATTATTCCCCGGGTCTGCGGGGTGAAGGAGCGGATTATCCTGTTTACCTGGTTTCCTGGCATGACTGTCGCAATTTTGTTGCAAGAATGAACGAACTTGATCCGGAATACATCTATAGTCTTCCAACTGAAGCCCAATGGGAGTATGCCTGCCGTGCAGGAACTACTACCCGTTTCTTCTGGGGTGCTGATCCAGATGAAATTAAGATCGACTCTTATGCATGGTTCTCAGGGAATTCTGAAGGTCAGGCATATCCAGTTGGTACTAAATCTCCGAATCCCTGGGGTCTATATGACATGTGCGGAAATGTCTGGGAATGGTGCGAGGACATCTATGCAGGTAGTTATCACTCTCATCCACAGGACGGAACTGCGTTTGACGGTCTTGGTGTAAGGGGTCTGGTTCGTGGAGGGGGACAGCATAGCCGTCTGAGAGATTGTCGATCTGCAAGAAGATTGAGGCAGAATGTTGTTACTACAAATATGACCGGTTTCCGATTGGTGAGAGTCGCACAGGGACACTCTTCAACACACCATCCATGGTACAAGGATTTAATCCGCAGGTTCGAAATGGGGCCAGAAGGTGTAATAACTGACTTGGAAACAGATCTGCAGTGGCTTGTAGGGCCAGAGAGACAGATCTCATTAACTGAAGCAGATGTATGGGTGGAAAGCCTTGGGAACGGATGGCGTATGCCTACTCGATCCGAGCTGTACTTTCTGTATGAAGCCGGCATTGGCTTTGGAAACTGGGGTGTTTTCGAGAACGATGGGAATCGAGTATGGTCTTTGGATGAAAGAGAGTACACATCTGACTGGTGCTGCGTGTTCCAAAGCAATAACGAATACTGGTTTTACATTCCCGATGACGATCTCAAACTTGCCTTTGCCGTTCGCGCTATATCTGCTTTGCCTGTGAGAAATGATACACCTTCTGAAATGACAGTTACACTCCCAACCGGAATGGAATTCACTAAAATTCCAGAGGGGAGCTTTGTAATGGGTTCTTCCGAATCGGAACAGGGACGTTCTGACAGTGAAAATCCCCAACACACAGTTCACATAAACTCCTTTGAGTTTATGACAACTCCAGTAACCCAGGGGATGTGGGATGAAGTGATAGGTGGTATTCCTAACTATGGACGGGGCGTTGGATATAATTTTCCTGTGTACGATATAGGGTTTGGCTCGATACGGGTTTTTATTGAGATAATGAACGAGTTGGACACAGCCTATGAGTACAGGCTCCCCAGTGAGGCTGAGTGGGAATACGCCTGTCGTGCAGGAACCACAACACGGTTTTACTGGGGTGATGATCTGGATAACACGGAAATTGATCTCTATGCCTGGTATCAAGGAAACTCAGCCACAAGAACCCATCCGGTTGGTCAGAAGCTCCCTAACAACTGGGGTTTGTACGACATGAGCGGCAATGTTATGGAATGGTGCCAGGACAGCCTTCCTGATAATTATGAGGATTTGACAAGAGAGGGGAGATTGCGCTCAAATGGAAATTACGCTATTGCATTGCGAGGCGGCACTTTTTCCTTTGGTCCGGATGCCTGCCGTTCGGCTTACCGGCCTAATCATGCAGATAGGAGTAACGGATTCCGACTGATAAGGACCAGGGTAAATGGTGGAGGATCTGAGACAGATTCTGTAGAGTACGCTTTTCATAAGGACTCAGAAGGGATAATTACAGACTTATCCTCGGGTTTGGAATGGTCTATTCATCCAGCTCATTCTATTCCATGGATAGACGCAAGAGGTTGGGCATACTCACTTGGTGAGGATTGGAGAATACCAACCCCACAGGAGCTTCGTGACTTGTATGAAACAAATACTGCTTTCTACGGAAATCTGGGTACTGGATGGGGGGTCTGGTCTGAGGACGAGTATGACAGCGCCTCTGTTTCCTGTTTTCGCATGTCTGATGGTGAAGAATTTCCGAGTAGTTTTATGTATCCGCCCTGTGAAGTTAGAGCGTTTGCTGTCCGGACTTACAATGAAGAAAGACTGCCCCCGGCATTTGATGCTTCTGCTTTCATGCAGGATCCCTCGGAAGTAAGATTTATTAAGGACAGTTATGGGAATATTACCGATACTCAAACCGGTCTTGTCTGGTGTGCGGGACCCGCCCGGGATTGCGATATGGTAGATGCTTCCCGATTTCTTGTAGAATTGGGAGATGGATGGCGTTTCCCCTCAATAAGCGAGCTTGAAACCCTCCACGAAGCTGGTATTTACTGGCCGGGTAACATGGGTCCATTCGAAACCAGAGGTTTATTCAACAAAGGTTTCTGGATATGGTCAGACGACCAGGTCGATCAATCTTATCGTAGAAGGAAATTTCTGTTTGGATTTACCATTTTCGGTTGTACAGATCATCGTTCTTTTCGATCCGGGACTGAATACGTAAGGGTATTCGCAGTCCGCCTGAACACGAACTCCTGTATGCGGTAGGTGTCACAACAGTAACCTGTGGTCCATTTATCAACAACGGTCTCTATGTGTGGTGTGAAGATCTTCCTGTTGGTAGTTACTCAGCATATGGTACGAATCCCTGGAAGTTCACTTTCTACAATGCTGGAACTGCTTCTTCAACCCTGCCCTGATCGCTTCGCAATACTCGGGAATAGCATTATCGAGCTAGTCCAGTATCTCGTAGGCATACGTCAGATTGTAATACGCATCACTACAATCGGGGTCAGCTGGATGGCCTGCTCCGGGATATCCGGTTTCCTATCGTTTGTATCCTATCCTTTTCAGGAGTTCTATGCGGTTCTCGATATCTTCCTCGATCTCAACGGCAAAGGGAGGTTCTCCATCGATCACACCCATTATGCCGCCGCCCTGATCGGAACGCGCAACGATGACCTGCACTGGATTTGCAGTGGCGCAGAATATCCTGCAAACTTCGGGGACATTCTTAACCTGATTGAGGATCTGTATGGGGAAAACCCCATGAAGCACTATCATGAATACGTGCCCGCACTGGAGTTTGAGAATGTTCTTCTCGGCGATCGATCTCAATTCGAGATCCGTGCCGTCACTTCTGACAAGCCTCGGACCGGAGGCTTCTGCGAATGCAAGCCCGAAGCGGGCTCCCGGTACCGTACCGGATACTGCTTCGTATAGATCTTCAACGGTCTTAATGAAATGAGACTGCCCCAGGATGATGTTACAGCCTTCGGGAAAATCAAGTTTTACAAGCTCAATTCCAGGTCTGTCCACAGGTACCGCCTTTCATTACGATCAGTATCTCTTTCGTTTACTCGCCGATGGTATATCCATATCAGCTCTGTAATTAGCCACTGTACGCCTTTTCACTTCAATGCCTGCAGCTTCCAGGGCAATAACAAGCTTCGCATCGGACAGAGGCCTGGTTTTGTCCTCCGACCCTATGAGTTTTCTCAGTTCGTCCTTGGCTGTTCTGCTGGATATGTCCCCTCCATCACCGGGGAGCGCTCTGCTGAAGAAGAATCTCATCTCATGAATGCCACCGGGGGACTGAACGTACTTGCCATTGATGGCCCTGCTTATAGTGGACTGATTGTATCCAAGAGCATCGGCCACCATCTGGAGTGTAAGGGGCCGCATTCTCTCTATTCCGTGCTCGAAAAATTCCCTCTGATACTCCGCAAGGAATTCACCTATCCTTGTCACGGTTTCCTGACGCTGCCTTATGGCCTTGATAAACCATGAAGCCTTCTGAAATTTTCTCTTAACGTATTCCTTCTCCTTCGGTGATGTGCTGGGGGATTCGAGGACACGTCTGTTCCGCGTGGAGATCATGAGATGCGGGAACCTGTTGTCATTCAGGATCGCCTCGAAATGATCACCTATCTTGAAAATAATAATATCGGGTATGACTGCGGCATTGGTTGAAAATGAAAAATCGTTGCCGGGCCATGGTTTTAGGACGGATATCCTGTCGATCGCTTCCTGAACCTTATGGGGTGATACTCTTTCGGCTGCCGCGATGGCCTTTATCTTTCTCTCGGCAAGTTCACTGAAATGTTCAGCCACGATCCTGTATTCAAGACTGTCATGATCGTAACCCAGCTTGTCCAGCTGCATTTCAAGTGCGCCGCTCGCACTGATCGAGCCTACACCTGTGGGTTCGAGAGTCCGGACGATCTTCAGAGCTTCAGGAAGGAGATCCGGGTCGCCTTCCCAGGCTGTCTGCAGATCCTGATCAGGCATTGAAAGCAGTCCGTGCCTGTTGAGAGAATAGACAACATAGATAACAGCCTCCTCCAGATCACCCGGAAGCATGAGAGACCAGACCTGATCAAGTAGATACTCGTACAGTGTAGGCTCGCTGGGAGGTTCGGGTATCCATCGATCCTCGTCACCGCGATAGGATCCTGTATAGCTGTCCCCTGAATGCTCATCCAGCTTTTTAAGGATGTCCAGGGTATCATTCTCGTTGCT
>QNDS01000028.1 GCA_003644925.1 Candidatus Fermentibacterota bacterium | reverse complement strand
CGCATGATACCAGCGAAGCGTACCGCCGGGCAGATCGAACGCAGCGATCCCTGATCGCTCCCGGGCCACAAAGAGTACATCCTCCTCAATTCGAAGCACGTCCGGCAGTCCCATGATCTCAGCAAAAGAAGGGCTCCCCGAAGCCATATCAGGTGGAAACGGCGAGATAAAAGCAGTTCTTCCATCGGCAGCTGTCACTCCGACCACAGTGGAATCAGTAGTGCAGATAAACAAATCATCGCTGGTCGCGATGGGACTCACGATCCGACCGGCGATTGGGTGTGACCAGACCTGTTGCCCGGTCGCGGGATCGAGCAGGCTCATCATAGATTGCTCGGTACCAGTGACCAGTACGATATGCCCACTACTGACGGTAGCGGTCCGGATGGGCCCGTCATCAGGCGTAATTATCCAGCGGACTTCGTTCAATGTTTGATCAATGTACGTAATCTCCTGTGCATCCCAGGCTAGAATACCGTCTGTCAGAAATATCGTTGAAGCCGGATCCGGAGCTTCAATAGGGATGTCGAGTGTTCCGATAATACTTCCGTCCGCAAGATTAACTGCGACGATTGACCGGCCAATCAGGAGTGCCGTTGAATCTTCAACGCAGATGGAAATATGGGTAGTATCCGAAAAAGCATCTGAAGGTAAGTCGATTTCGATCACTGCATTACCAGTTGCTAGATCGAGCACCCGGGCTTCATAGCTGGATCCATCTCTAAAGGCGAAAACAAGTTGATTCTGATCCGGTACTCCGGCTAGACCGTACGGCGTGTCGACTTTTTCATCCCATACTTTTCTTCCAGATTCAGGATCCAGCGCGACAAGCCTGGCTGAAGATTGATCCACACCGAGGAGAATGATCAGGGGATTCACGAAAAGCAGACTATACGAACCCCCGGATAGATCATCGCGATCGTATTCCCATTTCACCTCACCCGTTGATGTATTGATGAGGTAAATCGGGCCGTAATCAGGTGCGGAGTTTCTGTCTACTACTACAACACCAGCGAGTAGAAGATCAGGTGAAATAAATTCAAGAAGATCGGAAGCCTCACCATTCAGTGCAGCCTCCCACGTTGTTGCAGGTTCGATACTGGCGAGACAGTTTGCAGTTAGAATTGTCTCAGGATAGGTGTGTTCACCGAATGGGTCCTGAGCTATTCCTGTGCTGACAGACAACATGACCAGGACAAACAGCAGAGGAATCCTGATTGATGGGACTTCACTGATAGACACCGGAATATTGATTCTCCGTAATTCCATAATCTGCTCCTGAAGTATTGATTCGTCCAATATTCATTCTATTGATTTGAAATCGACGATACTGGCTGGTACAGGCCAGGTCAACATTCTATCCGGCAGATTTACACGGCGACATCACACCTCAGGTGGTTTTCTTTACCGCCTGCCGCGGCTGTATCCCCCGCTGCGAGAGCGAGTCCCTTTGTTCCGGCTCGTTCTGTTTCCATTACCGCGACCGAAATTCTTCGGAGCCGGCAGGTTGGACCGGAGTGCTTCGTGGGAGTGATAGGCGTGCTCCATCTCGGTGGGCAATGGTTTGCCCAGCAGGTGTTCTATTTGCCGCAGGTAAGCTCTATCCTCGGCGCAGCAGAATGAAATAGCGTCACCATTCGCTCCCGCTCGTGCAGTGCGCCCGATTCTGTGTACGTATGTTTCAGATTCCATGGGAAGATCGTAATTGATTACGTGGGTGATGTCGTCCACATCCAATCCTCGTGCTGCAACATCTGTAGCGACAAGCACCCGGAAACGGCCCCGCTTGAAGCCATCCAGCGCCTTGATGCGTCCAGCCTGGCTCTTGTTCCCGTGGATGGCTGCACTGTTAACACCAGTAGCGGATAACTTTGCCACCACTTTGTTAGCGGTATGTTTCATCTGGGTGAAAATGAGAGCTTTATTTATTGACGGATCGCTCAGAAGAGATAACAGGAGGGCATCCTTGTTCTTTTTCCCTACGAAGAGCACCTTCTGAGTAATGTTCTCCACCACCGGTTGATCCGGTGTGATTGTAATCCGTACTGGATTGCGAACCATCATTCTAGCCAGCTCCACAATTTTTGGAGCCATAGTAGCTGAGAATAACAGGGTCTGACGATCATCCGGAACATGAGACAGCACCCTTTTAATGTCGGGGATGAAACCCATGTCAAGCATCCGGTCACCTTCATCCAGAATAAATACTTCCACCTCGTTCAGGTGGATGAATCCCTGCTGCATCAGGTCAAGCAGTCGGCCGGGCGTAGCAACGAGAATATCGATTCCCTTATTCATGGCTTTAACCTGGTGGAACTGTTTAACTCCACCGTAGATCACAGTATGTCGGAGATTTAAGAAGCGACCGTAAGTATGGATGCTCTCTCCTATCTGCGCAGCGAGTTCACGTGTAGGGGCGAGAATGAGGGCGCGCGGAGTTCCCAGCTGGGGCCGGCGGTAGTTGCTGTTCAGCCGCTGTAGAAGCGGTAGAGCAAAGGCGGCAGTCTTCCCGGTGCCTGTCTGGGCAGTACCCAGGAGATCCCGTCCTTTCAGCAGGTGCGGAATGCACTGCTCCTGAATGGGTGTAGGAGTAGTATAGCCTTCTGCAGCTAAAGCCCGTTGAATCTCCCGGTTCAATGTGCCAAAGACGCCTTCGGAAAGTGGGAACTTCGTAGGTGTTGTGGAATGGTCTTTTCGCGAGCCTGTCCCGCGAGAGTGTACTTGTTTTTGCATGTTTTTCCTGGTCCGGGGTTTTACAAATCTCTACCCGCCGGACGCGTGGAAAAGAAGGGTCGCAATTATTGCGACAATCGACATCTTCAATTTGTTAATTGGGATGATCGATCTGAATTGATGGACAATCTCAAGAAGTGCAATCTGGGCAAATCGCCCCGAAAAACAATGATGATAGAGACTTGTCACAAGTGGAATATACTTGGATATAAAAGAAACGCCAACAAATAGCTTTCTGAACGCGATTCACAAGCCATAGTAATCTAAAACAATGATTACTTATTTTGTTGAACATCAGTTTTCAGAGAATCTCCTGATATCAGTCAGAGTGGACATCAGGTTGAAGATTGAGAGGGTTGAGATATTGGAATCAATCTGGTATGACCTGACTCCGGGATGAATTATGTACAAATGTTTAAGCCCCAGATCTTCAATTGCTATACGCATGGATTTTGTTGTGCGGACATTATCAGTGAACTTGAACTCGAAACCCAGCCTTGCGCCTTCAGGATTGAGCAGGAGGTCAAGCTCCGCACCTCCATGGGTTGACCAGAAGTAGGCATCTCTATCACCGGTGACTGACAATATCTGCTCAAGCGCGAAGCCCTCCCAGGATGCACCTGCTTTGATGTGCGATAATAGATCTCTTCTTGTCCTGATGGAAAGCAGGGAATGAAGAATACCCGAGTCCCTGATGTAGATCTTTGGAGACTTGACCTGCCGCTTTTTGATGTTCACATGCCATGGCCGCAACTTACGTACTACCAGGGCTCCGGAAAGAATATCGAGATAATTCCTCGCAGTCTTCTCATCCCGCCCCAGCGATCTGGCGAACTCTGCAGCATTCCAGACCTGTCCGTGGTAATGAGCGATCATAATCCAGAACCGTCTCATGCTTTCAGGGTGAATTGAGAAACCGAGTTGCCGTAAATCCCTCTCCAGAAAAGTTCTTGCAAAGTTATCTCTCCACCTGAAGCTAGAGTCCTCGTTCTTAGAAAGATACGATCTAGGGAAACCGCCCCGGAGCCACAACTTTTCCCAATTATCCGAGGAGATTTCCCCAAGGTGGAACCCCCCCATGTCCACGAAACCGATTCTACCGGCAAGCGTTTCAGAGACGTCTCTGATTATTCGAGGTGATGCGCTCCCGAGGATTAGATATCGAGCTTCGTGAGATGCTCCATCTACAAGCACACGTAGTATCTCGTACAATTCGGGCATCCTTTGGATCTCATCCAGAACAACAAGGCCATCATAGTTTCCTAGAGCTGTCAGAGGATTCGTAAGTCCGGAACGATCTGCTGGATTCTCCAGATCATAATAATGAACAGGAGAGGGAGTTCTGATAGTTTGTGCAATGGTGGTTTTTCCACATTGACGGGGACCTAGAAGAGCAGTTACCGGATTCTCATGAATACTTGCATTCAGCTTTTGCAGAAGGTCAAATCTTTTAATCATGAGTATAAATTAACCTTGAAAATCAGGATGTCAAGTCCTGATATTCAAGGATTACTCTGATTCTATCTATCATACTCAAATATAGCATGAAATATAGGAACATCATTGCTAATATTCATGGAATAGTCGGGATTCAGTTCGATTCGTAACGCTTGCTCTGTGTAAACTCACCATTTCGGTCTCCGACCTGAGGCATGAATCTATGTTGACCCGTCGAAACAGGCGGAGTATGATGTAAAGTGATTGCTGACAATGTGGATTGGGGCCACATAATAGTCTTCAATAAGGTTCCTGATGATGACGTAGAGTCCAGTATCCCATTTGTCAAAACTGTTAATCTGTGAGTAAGAAGAGAATCATGGTGGGTAACAGATTAACCAGAACACAAACCGGGAGGGATTGAAAAGATGAAGAAGTCTACTTTTGTATTCGCGGCCGCCTTCGTACTTGCGATCGCCTGTGGCGGTGCTTCAACTCCTGACGCTGTGGTGAGACAAGCAATAGACGCCGTGGTGAGCGGTGATGGAGAAGCGCTTGTCGGCTACCTTTCCTCTGAGGGCATTGAGGCTCTCAATGGTCAGGTCGAGGAATTGAAGGCAAATCCGGAGGAAAGTGCCGCTTTCCTGGCAATGATGGACATCGATGTCACTGTCGAAGAGGTCGAGAATATGGATGCCGGTGACATGATCACGTGGATGCTCCAGAGCGAGCTCATGCAGGCAGAATTGCCTGATTTCAGCACTATGGAGATCGGCGAGCCTGTGATTGAGGGCGAAGAAGCCGTAGTTCCCATTGTTCTTGAAGGGGAAAGCGAAGAGATCGAACTCATTCTTGAGAACGGAGAATGGAAACTCGGCGAAATGATGGGAATGTAGGAGTCATCAGATAAAGGGCGCCTGATCAGCGCCCTTCTTCATATCTCTATGGCTGGCCGTCTGTCTGAGAGTTGGAACACATTTCGTGCTTGGTTATGTGAGATAGTGAAATAAATATGCCATATTTGCGAATATTGGTCTTCTGTGATGTTCCAGCGAGCATTACTACTTTGAGCATGTTTGATGTAAAAGCCAGAATAGCTGAAGAAATATACGGCATTCATTCTTTCAATGCCGAGTAGTATTTAGAACTTCATATGATTCATCTCAGATAATATTGACCTGCTATATGGGAAATAGTATAATCTTACCAGTAAGATTAATGATCTGTACATGATTGGATTGAAGAAATGAATACTGTAGCAACAACAAAAATGTCATCTAAAGGGCAAATTGTTATCCCAGAAGAGATCAGAAAAGCTCTCCATTTGAAGGCCGGGACAAGATTTGTTGTTTTGGGTGAAGGAGATGTAGTTGTTCTTAAAACAATAACTCCACCCTCTTCCGATGAGTTCAAAGAAATAATACTGCGTGCCAGGCAGGCTGCGTATGAATCAGAAATGAAACCTGAGGATATACTCGAAGCCATTAAAGAAACACGATCTGAGAAATGCGAGTCGTAGTTGACACAAATGTCTTAATTTCTGGTGTGTTCTTCGGAGGTAAACCAGGGCAAATCCCTGATGCGTTGCAGAAGAGAAAAATCGAATTGGTGATATCGACGAGAATACTCGCTGAGTATATCGATGTTCTTCATCGAATTGCAGCAAAGTATCCAAAGGTTGATGTTTCACGGATAATCACTTTGATTACCAGCTTCGGGCTCATTATAGAAGCTCGTGATCTTGAAGAACAAGTCTGTGAAGATTCTGATGATGACAAATTCATTGCTGCAGCCCTTGAAAGCTCATCAAAGGTAATAATAACAGGAGACACTCATTTGCTGGATGTTTCGGGCTATTCCGGTATTGAAATGATACAACCAGCGGTATTTATTGAGAAATATTTGAGTGAATGAATAAATGCAGCAGAACGGCGATCAGCCGTCGTGCTTCATCATAAATCAAAAACCCCTGTGAAGGGGGCTTTCAATTTTGTGGCAGGCAGGAAGGGATTCCCTTCGATTCGCTTTGCTCGCTCAGGGTAAACTCACCCATGGGTTCTCATCCCTGGCAAATACTCAAAAAAGAAACAGCCCCGAAGGGCTGTATCAATTTTGAGTGGCTGGCAGGCAGGGATTCGAACCCCGATTGGCGGATCCAGAGACCGCAGTCCTACCCTTGGACGACCCGCCAGCAGAGCCGGATTATAGGTCTTCGGTGAGTGTCTTGTCAAGAAGTGTAGCAGCTATCTGATAATGACTACATTCTCGGCGAAAACTGTATTTTCAATCTGAACTAATATCCGGTAAATACCTTCTGGTAGTGCTGAAAGGTCAACGCTAAGGCAGCTTTCTGCGGATTCGAAGATGTCGGCATCAAGTTTTCTGCCAGCTGTATCGTAAAGTGATATATCGTGAATACTTCCTTGATATGATATCGATACAATTCCAGATGAAGGGTTCGGACTAATCCTGATTAACTGTTCCGCGTTGATATCACCTTCAATGCTTTGTGGTGGATGATTGGGGAAGATATCCGTCCATTCGATCCATTCGGGAACCTGCTCGTACGAAGGAGTGGCGGCGGTTGCAAAAGCGAGCCCCATTCTAAGGTGTTCGGGCATGAACACCATTGTCTGAATGGTTCCCCCCGATCCAGGAGTTGCAGGCCATCCGACTGCCCCCATGAAATTCCACAGTCTTTCAAGTGTGACATCAGGGTTCAAAGTCAGTGAATCAATGAGTAGAGCGTAGCGGTAACATCCAACCGGCGGAATTAGTACTCTGTGATGATTGGATAGAATCATTCTGCAGGGGGCAATGTCAGGCTCGTCTCCGGAGTATCTGAAAGCGTATCCGTTCCTGTTGTTTACCTCAACAACGACTGATGATGAATCCTGTCCGGCAAGATTTCTGTCCGCAACTATATGGATATCATAGGAGTTGCACCTGTTCCATTCAGTGAGGGCATCTTTCATATCCTCTACATCACATTGACCGCTGCCGTTGAAATCTTCATCTCCAAGACCCAGCGCCAGGGCCATGCAGATTGGAATGAACGGGCTTGTAAATTGAACGGTTCCCGGATTGTTACCCATATTCAGGCTGGCGCTGATTCCGGATTCGTTCATTCCAGATAAGCTACCTGCAAATCCGGGGAATCCCACTGATACCCAGTCCTGACCCGATTCCGGATCGAAGGTCATAAGAATACTGTTATCAAGTGCTGAACCGCCGGTGTCCACATAGTAATCAAGGTTGCGGGATACTGCAGGTGCGCCGCTCAGTTCCGGTTCCCCCTCGGTAGCTGCGTTCCAGGCGCTAACGCTGGTGCATAGGAGTTGTTCCATTCCCCCGAGCGCAGATAGATCCGGAATTGAGGATACTACACAGATATCTATGTAATCCATATTTCTTCCGAGCGGGACTGAATAAATGCTGACTGTATCGGAAATACCAGAGAGAATTCCCTGGGAGTAATCAATGAATACGGGAGGGAGATCGAAATACATCAGGAAATATGCTCTGAGGTTTGCGTAGTTGGACACACCTCCAACCATCTCCAGAAAGTATTCGTGGAAGACCTCAGCAATATCCGGACCTAGAAGGTATCCGTGGGCATAGCCCATTTCGGGCCACGTTCCCCAGAGATTCAGTATTCTGATATCACCGGTGTATTCTATTGAACCGTTCACATCTTCTGAAAAAAGCGGACATACAATCAGCAGGCAGAGTGAAATCAGCATGGCATGTTTCATACAGCAGGCTCCAATCGCCATAAACGGATTTATATCAAGGTAAGGGGGTTATGGCATACTCTGCTTCAGTAAGGTCAATTACAGTTATCGAATCAGCAGAGATCACTATACCCTGAAGCCATTCTCCTACTACTTCATCCATGCTGGAAAACTCTACTCTCAACACGAATTCTCCGGTACCAAGTTCTGTGGAAACCCTTTCGTAGGGATCGATGTGAATGGCATCGACTACTGTTGAGTCATCCCCGGAGGGTATAAGGAGCTCAACACTCCAGTCATCTTCGATGTAATCAACAAGCGGAGTCGTGATAAGGATTCCGGTGCTTCTGTAGTCGCCGGTGATGTTTCTCAACGAAGGATGTTCAATAGCCACTTTAAGATACTCAAGCGGCGGTGTTCCGCTGGCAAGTGTATACCAGCCATCACCCGTCCAGATATCAAACCACAGATAGAGATTCCTATCAACTCCCGGGAACCATCCTTTTACAGGTCGGACAGGAATCCCGAATGTTCGAAAAGATGCTCCGAGGAGGATCCATCTACCCTCTCTTGAAGCCTGTCTTGAAGGGATGATTTGTGTGGGAGTCGGCATTAAGTCATCATCGGAATGTCCCGTTAGTGCTATTGCCTGAGTGATCACACCTCTTATTTCTTCCGCCATTGCAACTGCTGTCTCCCCGGGCTGCACCCTTCTGCCGATCCAGGCATCCAGTGTGGACCGGTAGGATGAAAGCGGTTCATTATCAATTCTGAATGGAAGCAGATAATTCATGAAGATCGAATCGGGCAGATCGTCATACCATGAGTTTCTGGTATTCATGGCGTTCAGGAGATGATCCTCTAGGATTGCCCCGGTCATGCCTCCTCTGTCCTCTGGTGATATTGTCAGGAAGAGACTTTCACAGTAAGTGAGGGTGTCCCCGGAATACTGGCTGAGTGCTTCCTCCCAGAAAGCCGCATTGATCGGCATTTCGGCAAGGATAGAGTCGCGCTCTGCAGGCAGAAGAATAAGAATAATTGAAATGAATATAGTCACCATGTGTACTCCCCCTTTTCTCATTGCTTATATACTATGGTATTCAGAAGTAAGGAGAAAGGGTGAAAAAACTAATAGGTGCGTGGATTGTTGCGGGTGTTGCTCTATGGCTGACATCTATGATTCTTGGTGCCCGTATGGAATTCACCGGCTTCTGGTCCATTGTATGGACTGCTGGTGTTATCGGGCTGCTGAACTTCGTTCTGGCGCCGATCCTGAACATCATGACGTGTCCCGTTTATCTGCTGACACTGGGTCTGTCACGCTTCCTCGTGAGCGGCCTCGTCCTCATCGTAGCCCGGGAGTGGGTAGGGGGATTCTATGTTGCCAGTTACTGGTGGGCCGTGCTTGCTGCAGTGATAATATCCCTGCTGACGGGTGTTATTGACGGTATGACCGGAAGAAAACAATAGCCGAAGAACGGCTGATTTCTATCTAATCGGATGATTGCTGATTCTGAAACGTATTCCCGACTCTTCAAGATCCTGTGAAAAGTAATCCAGATAGAGGTTCTTTTTTTCAGCAAGCCGAATGCATGCAAGAAGACCCATGCCACCTCCTCCTGTGAACGATGGCATATGGTAAATACCCTCCTCATCTTCGAAAGCTGCTCTCTCTTTCCGAATTCTGCATGTAGTTTCATCCGGGGTTTCAAAACGGCAACGTATTGCTTCTATATCCTCTTTCAATGGTGGAAACGAGGTAACAACAGAAAGACTGAAACAATCCTGCTGCACATCAATATCTACTCTTATTTGCACCCAGTTGCTTTCAGGAGTTAATCCGAGGAGACATATTCGATCTTTCAGACGCAAGGACAGCCACTCAGGAATACTGATGCCAAGCACTTGTTCTATACAAACGACAGATTCCTGCGAAGATCCGGAAAGGCTCCTTGCGCTTAAATCCGGCCACAGAGCACTTGTTCCGATTGCTGTAAGCATCTCGTCCCTGGTGAGTCCGGTTTCCCTGCCAAGTGTATAGCTGATAGGAGCCGTGGCAGCATTCGCAGTTAGTTCCATCAGTATCCACTTAACACTTTCATCATCGCTTACGGATAAATGTCCTTTCAGGAATTCAATTACAGGGACAAGTTCATCAATTAAGGCAAAAGTGAAGGCTTCTGGTCCTGAGCTATTATCGAAAACAGTTGTAAGATTCGGGTAAAATACCTGCTTCAGGACCATGCTGATCCGCTTCTCTGCTTGAAAATCGTCATGGTGAAAAAGCGGCTTAGACTTTCCGTATTATTCCAACGGGGGTGCTTGCAGTTCCCTGACCGAGCGGATTATCGCTGAGGATTTCCACAAGTAAATCTATATCGAGTTCGGGAGGAAATACTCCCAGGACATTGCCGCCGAGGTCGTTTACATCAACAACTGCAGCTTTGCAATTGAAATGCTGTGCAATTGTCAGGGAGACCCCATCGGGATCTTCTGGAGCAAGGCTTACCGCTCTGTTGAATGGAGGGATTGTTCCGCTTGTTGGCCCATCGATCGATCTGGCTTTAGTCCCTGCTATCCGGTAGAAGTCTCCTTTTCTGCCGAACAGTTTCCCAAATGCGCTGATGAAGGATGCAAAGAGAATCCTTGGTGTTCCGCACTCTTTCAGGGCGCATTCCATTGTCTCGGGTATTCCAAGCCCTATGCCCCCGGGTGTTTTTGTTACAAATCTGCTTAATAACACAGCAAGCCGGCGCGGCTTAAGAGAGCCGTCATCCAGGAGGAAATAGCGTCCCTGACTGGCACCTACAGCTTTCTCGCTGATAAATAGAATATCATCAGGTCGAAGGTCGGCATCAGCTTCTTCAAGGCCGTCTTCAATGGCCATGAGCAGGTTGTCCCCCTTCAGTATAAGCCGGGTCTTAATGGGAATGCGTTCCCATGAAACACCTCTTGCGATTATTATTTTCTGATTCATACTTTACCTTACCCTTCAGGCGAATTATGCAGCAGAGGAGAGCATTGAACAAGAGGAGGAAAAGGGGATGAATCTTGCAGGAGCACTGACCCGTGAAGTTATGGAATACCTGAAGAGCAGGAATACAGTGCTGATTCCCACAGGATCTCTCGAACAGCATGGTGATGCCGCCCCTCTGGCGTGTGATACCATTATTCCTGTTAGGCTATGTGCTGCTGCAGGGATGAAAACAGGTACCGCAGTTACACCTGCTCTTACATTCGGAATGTCAGAGAATCATATGGGATTTCCAGGAACTGTAACCCTCCAGCCGGGCACCCTCTCGGCTGTCGCAAGGGACATTTCAGTATCCCTCTATACTCACGGTTTCAGAAAGATAATATTCCTCAGCGGTCATGGTGGAAACAGAAGCCCGATCACCGATGGTTTGAACATAGCCTCTGAAGAATGTCCGGAAGCGGATCTCAGATACCTTCTTTACGGGGAGCTGCCAGGGGTAGCTGCGAAACAGAAGAGCCTCTTCTGCCCGGACCCCGGATATCATGTAACCGTTACCGAAGTTTCCATGGTATGGCATCTAATGGGCAGGGAAATGCCTCCGTTCGAGAGGATCAGTTTTCCAGCTGAACCACCGGCAGGAGCAATCCTGTCCCGGGAAAAATGGAAGGAACTCTATCCAGGCGGCGGAGCAGGCTCCGATCTGAAATTCGTATCAGAGGAGAAGGGCAAAGAGTTGTTTGATTATCTGGTAAACAGTCTATGCCTCTACCTTGAAGCGCTGGAAAAAGTCAGATAATCAGTCGTACCGGCGGAAGTTCATCCTGAATTCAATGTCTTGGCAATCGACATCTGTTATCATATATATGTCATATAACATATAAAGGAGGTCGATATGCTTGTACCTGTTCTTGGCTCACTCGTGCGTGAGCAGGTTCTCCTCTTTATTCATGTCCATGGAGAAGGATATGCAAGGGAAATATCCAGATATTTCGATGCGTCGCTCGATTCGGTTCAGAAGCAGTTGAAAAGACTGAAAAAGGGTTCTGTACTGTTATGTGAGCGAAAAGGCAGAACACTTATCTACAGTTTCAACAGGGAGTATCCTTTCTTGAATGAGCTTTGCAGATTACTCGACAGGGTCAGCTGCAGTTTGAAGGACACGATGCATACAGGTACTCCAGGACGGCGCATTATGCAGAATCGTAGGACAAAGAGGAGAGTTAACGTTACCGTAAAGAAGTATGGATAATGATGATAGGATGTAGTAACTTACTATCTCCAAAATTATTCGTATATTAGCTCAGGTCAATCAAGGGGAGTTCAAATGAAGAGAGTCGTACTAATTCTTGTGATAATTGCGTCAGTAGTTGTCATTGGATTCTCTTCGATCTACATGGTAAGAGAATTTTCAAAGGTTATTAATCTTTCCAGCATGGGAGATATGTGGAGCTTTCTCTGGCTTAACGATTATTCTCCATACGCGGAGTTCGCTGAAGTTGACGAGAACGATTTTCAAAGTCCGCCCATACCTGTAGCGGGTGATGTTCTTGTGGAAATTGATGGATTACCTTCCACCAAGAGTAACTATTTCAGTGTTTTCAATGTTGATACACCTGCCGGTGAAGAGATTGATATTAAATTCATTCATGATTTTGATACATACGTAACGACTGTTATTACAAGATCAATCCCGCTTATTATGCAGGTTCAGGTATGGAGTCTTGTAGTACTCCGGTCCCTTATTATTCTAGGCCTTATTCTTGTTGGTCTCTGGGGTCTTATCAAAAGACCTTACTCATCCCCGGTAAGATCTTTGACTTTATTCTGCTTTACACTTGCTCTGGGTGTGAATATTACCGCACCTGCTATCGCGGATGCGTACGCTGCCTTCAACCTGTCTCACTTTGTCTACTATCTATTTGGAGCTGTAACGATCTTCTGGTCCGCATTCTGGCTGAAGCTGCAGCTGCTTTTTCCTGTTCGACAGAAATGGTACGATCAGCACAGATTGTTCATCAATATTCTGCTGTTCGCTCCGGGGATAATATTCGGTACAGTCGGTGTTCTCTGGCAGAAGCAGATGCCGCTGGCGATTACAATACTTACTTCTCTCTTTATAAGTCTGGGGTATATACTCCTGCTTGGGAATTATCACAGAGCTGATAATTTCATAGAAAAAAGACAGACCAGGCTGGTACTTCTTGGATCAGCCCCCGGACTTATCTTCAGCCTCCTGTATGCCTGGTTCACGCAGATCGCTCCTGAACTGTATATGAGCTTTTCATTCATCACGAAAATGATGATAACCAATATCATGTTTCTGCTTCTTCTTCTTATACCCGTATCTCTTGCTTATGCCTTTGGACGTTACGAACTGCTTTCCGTTGAGGCCAAAATTAAACGCGGTACTAGATTTATTGCAGTGAACCTTGTTCTGCTTTTTCTGTTTCTCGGATTTCTGTATGTTTTCGGAGAGCTGATACTGAAGCAGTTTGTAATAAACAGCCGTACTCCAACATTGATACTCGGTCTCCTTCTTGCATTTATTTTCATGCCGACACAGAGAATAATCCGAAGTAAACTTGAAAAACATTTCTACCCTGAGAGGGTCAGATTGAGGGAGCTCCTGAAGAACTTTCTGGCATCGAATATCGTTCGAACTGAAAGTAAGGTCTTCTGGAAGGAACTTGAGGAGAAACTCGCTGATGGATTATCCGCAAAGAAAATATATCCGGTTCTCAGGATGGCGGATAAAGACGGTTTTGCAGTGGAGCTTGAGGAACCAGCCCCCTTTGATGTGAGGGATGAGATCGTTAAGAGCCTGGAGAGAAAAGGTGATCCCATTCTGTATGATGAACTGCTGGCAAGCGGCAGGATCACGCTCACAAAGGAGCAGGAGGAATGGTTCATTAAGAGAAAGAGCGCAATACTCCTTCCCCTGTCGACGAATTCCGGACTTGTGGGGTTTCTTGTCATAAGCAGCAAAACAAATGGTGAGGACTTCACAGCGGAAGAGCTTGAATTACTATCAAATCTATCAGCCCAGACTGCACTTGTAGTTGAGAATTTCGAGCTTCTCGATGAGAAACTTATCAAGCAGAAGCTTCAAGAGCAGATTAAAGTGGCAAGGGATATACAGAAGGGGCTGCTTCCCGGCGAAATTCCCGGAAGACCCTGCCTTGAAGTTGAGGCTCTCATAAGATTCTGCCTTGAAGTCGCGGGGGATTATTACGATGTAATACCTCTTGATGATCATCGAACAGTGCTTTCCATCGGGGATGTAGCCGGAAAAGGAATAGGACCGGCAATGCTTATGGCGAACCTTCAGGCCTCGCTTAGAACAACCCAGGCTATGGGGGTTTCCCTCAGGGAATCAGCGTTCCAGATAAACAGAATAGTCTATGATAATACTCCTTCTGAGCTTTTCATATCGTTTTTCATGGTGTTGATAGATGTGAAGGAAAAGTGTATGAAGTATGTCAATGCCGGTCATAACCCACCCTTTCTTATCAGGCAGGATGGTGATGTGAAGCTGCTATCCGAGGGAGGTCTTCTCCTTGGTGTGAAGGCTGATGAAGAGTATGAAGAGGGGGAGGTTCCGGTGAATCCGGGAGACGTTCTGTTCATGTATACAGATGGTGTTTGCGAGGCGATGAACTGCTTCGATGAAGAGTTCGGAGAGAATAGATTGGTGAAGCTGGTATCAACAAACAGAAGACTTCCTCTTACTGACCTTGTCTACCTTATTGAAAAAGAGGTTGAAGTGCACCACGGTTCAAACGACTACGCCGATGATTTTACGATGCTGGTCGCAAGATTGAAATCTGACAGATAGTTCAATGGCGGCTTTCAGAATACATGCTTCAAGAGGAGACTCCTATGATCTGGTCCATGATTGAAATGACAATAAAGTGTCCTGACTGTGATGCTCCCGTTCATGTCGATGGACCGTACAGGAAGGTGTTCTGCAGAACCTGCCGGTCTGACATAGAGTTTCCCCAGGAGGTCTGGGGAGATCTGGTTGGGGATATCAAGGAGGAGATTGCCGGATTCAAACCTGGAGAGGGTACCAACAGCAATATCTTCGGTCATTTCAACATGACACTTACCTACGGAAGGCTTGCTCCTTATTGCAGTAAGTGCAAGCGGGAATTCGTTATTGAAGAGGACTACAACGGTTCAGATAGATTAACCTGTCCGGACTGCGATACAGTGAAGCCTGCATTTGCTGCGCCGGAATGGCTTGCTAAGGCTGTTAAGGGAGCTGTTCTTGTAGCGGGTGCATGGCCGGAAGATAACGATGCTGAAGAGCATAAGACGGTTTCAGATCCTGTTGCTTTCAGCTGCCCGCAATGTGCCGGATCACTGATGATAGACGGAAAGGAACGTTTGATTCAGTGTGAATACTGTGAGACCAGAGTTTACCTGCCCGATGATCTGTGGTTGATGCTTCACCCCGCAAAGAAAAAGACCAGGTGGTTCATCGGCTTCGAGTAACGAAGCTGTCAGTACATTTCGTACAGTACCAGCCTGCCATCAAGTTTGCCGTTATGAAGAGGTATCTTGATCGAGGATCTCAGCCCCATGCTTTTGATCAGTTCTCTTTTTCCGAAGTAGATCCAGGCCCCTGAGCCAGCGCACCGCTGCTTCAGAAAATCACCGAATTCTTTCATGAAAACTTCCATGTTCTCGTTCCTCCGGAGGCGCAGTCCGTAGGGGGGGTTTGAAATCAGGGTCATTTTCTCAAGTTTATCGATGTTTGAATACGGTCCGGGTTTAAGGTTGATTCTATCTCCCGAAGGCAGGAGGCTGCAGTTATACGATGCCGCGCTGACAGCTTCCCTGGAAATATCGGAACCCCCGATCAATCCTTCCGGGAGCTCTCTGATTTCGGAGTTTATGGACTTTTTCAGGATTGTCCACTGTTCTCTGTCGAACTCGGGGAGATTTTCAAATCCGAATCGTTTCCGGAGGTAACCAGGCGGTATGCGGCAGTACTTCATCAGGGCTTCACAGAGAATGGTACCTGACCCGCAGAAGGGATCATACAGGCGCGAGGATCCGTCCCATCCGGAGAGTTCAACAATGGCTGCGGCAAGGGTTTCCTGCATTGGGGCTTGCACTGATCGCTTCCGGTAACCACGCCGGTGCATGGATCCACCTGAAGTGTCGAGCCTGATGTAGGCCCGGTTCTTCTGTATCCGAAGGCCGATCCAGAGGTCGGGATCGACCGTATCAACATTCGGTCTTCTGCCATCCCTGTCCCTGAACCAGTCAGCAATGGCATCCTTGAGTTTCAGAGCAGCATACTGCGAATGACTGATATTTGAACTGTGCACAGAGGAGAAAACAGCGAATGTGCTGTCGGGAGTGAGGAATTGAGACCAGTCAATAGATTTAGCTGTGCTATAGAGGTACCTGTCACTGTGGCAGTCAAAAGTAATAACCGGAGCCAGAATCCTGGAAAAGAATCTGGACTGATAGTTGATCCTGTACAGGCTCTCGAAGTCACATTGAAAAAAAATACCGCGGTAAGCCATCTTGAGTTCGGTGGCTCCGAGACTGCGAAGCTCCTGTTCGCCGATAGACTTGAGGTCTTCTGCGATCATACCGAAGAATCGACCGGTTTTCTGATACTCGACCACTCAAACCTCCGTAGATGCTACTATTTCTCTATCTGATCTTACGCAATATACAACATATTTTCACAGGATTGGGGATAGCTACTAATTGACTGCCCCATTGATATTTGATGTTTTTCAGCATATCTTAGATAAAGGGTATCAGCCGCTACTAATTGTGCATTATCAGGAGGGAAAATGATGTACTTTATGATATTTCTGCTTTCTGTGTCACAGCCAGCTTTAACCCAAGTATTACCACTTTCTGGATACGTCAGCGATGATACACTCGAATCCATGCCGGTTTCAGATATCACTGACCTGGTGGAAAGACAACCCGGTATGCTGAACAGCGGATTAAGATGCGGCAGCATCAAATTCATTGCGAATACAACAAGCGCATATTACATACTTGTCTCAACCCTCGATGCCGGTTTTACAAGCCGTCTGCACATGCGCGGGGGGCGCAGCGGTGAGGTTGTTTACCTCATAGACGGCTTTATTCACCGCAATCCTTTAACTGGCGGGTTCATCAGCAGCTTCCCGCTTTCTTCAATAAGCGAAACCTCGGCAGTCAGAGGTAACTGCGATGTTCAATATGGGAATGCCCAGTCCGGTATTGTCGAGATCGAAATCCCTGAAGGCGGAAACAGTTACCATGGCGGTATCAGCATCAGCGGGAACGACTGGCAGGCATTGGGCCTTACTGATGGCTGGACCTGGGGGGGAGTCGACCCTGCAGACCTGTACAGTGGCTGGAAATGGAGCAATGTATCTTCCTCTTCAGAGGCAAGGCTTGAATTCGGAGCACGCATTGGCGGTCCTGAACCTGTAACAAGCTATCTCCTGCCTGAGATCGGAATAAATATCCCCGGAGATTTGCGGATCTTTGCCGATGGTGAATTCCTGCAGACAGGGGGAGGAGAAGATGGACGTTACGGGTACGGTTTTGACGAATGGGAATCAACATATACAGGTATCATCAAGCTGACATACAACCCTTCATCATCAACTGAGATTGATCTTTCAACTTCATTCCTGGACAGGACATCAGGGTGGTTCGGTGTTGGAGATTACTGGGCGTGGAGCAGATATGAAGTTCCGTACGTTGATATTGATTCCCTGTCTCCAACATTCGGTGATACTCTTGCCTGGGGGAAGGACATTCGATGCGGTCTTCCAACCCGGTTCTGGAATAACAGCAGCATAGGTTTACGAATCAGCCATGCAGTAAGTGATGAGACTGAAATCCAGCTTGGTATAGGTCAGTACAGGACATCCTTCGATTTCAAAATACGGAACGATCCGGAATCGAACGATCCTATGCGCCAGACTGAATGGCTTGGCGAGGGTTGGACCTTGAATGACTGGCAGGAATACGAAACTAATTTTTATATGGATGACAACGGATTTGTCCGATCAGGTACTTGCAGTGTTCCATGGAATGAATCTCGGAGTACGACAACCACAGCACAGGCTGACATAACAACCAGAATAGGCAGAGAACACACTTTGGGTGCCGGAATCGATGGATCGTATTACGACATCTTCAGCTACGATATCAATGCGAATTCAAACAGCGTAAATCTTAACAGGTACAGCGCTTTTCCAAATTCCGGAGGTGTTTACCTGCAGGACAGGATTGAACTGGACGATGGATTCGTAATGAATGCCGGAGTAAGACTTGACTATTTCGATGCGAACTACGACAGAACTTCAGACCCTCTGGAAATACCTCCACCGTTATCTTTTCAGGATAATGTATTGAACAAAATAGAAGCTCCGGTTAAGTATTCATTCAACCCCTGCTTATCTTTCTACTGCCCCGTAACGGAAAGAGAAACCCTTCACTTTGCGTATGGAGTTTATTCTCAGATTCCTGTTTTCGGGCAGATGTACCGGCAGGCGGATTACAGTTTTTCCGAAGATACTCCTCTGGGGGGCAACCCGGATCTGGACTTTGAGATGACCGTTCAGTACGAAATCGGTCTTACACACAGATTATCTGATGTCTGCATGATCGATGTTACAGGTTATGTGAAGAGCATTTCCAGCATGGTTGAAACACGGCTGTACAACCTTTCTCCAATAGGAGATTATGCGCTGTTTACCAATAGCGGTTACGGTGAATCGAAAGGTTTTGAGATCACTTTCAACGGACATCCGGACGGCTTTTTCTCATGGAACGTAAGTTACATACTGTCAAAATCTACCGGGACGTCGTCCCATGCGCTTCAGAATTATCTGTATAGTCTGAATGGATTATCCAATACGGATACGGATCAGTACCTTAACTGGGACCAGCGTCATACAGTTTATGCTGACCTGGACCTTTACGTGCCAAGGGGTAGAGGATTCAGGATCGCGGATGTACCTGTTTTCCAGGGACTGGGAGTCCATCTTGCGTGGGGGTTCGGTAGCGGATTTCCCTATACGCATGTCAACCAGGGCACATACGAACCACAGATAAACGAGCGTAGATATTCTGCAACCAATACCGCTGCACTCAAGATAAATAAGGCTTTCTGGTTCTCGGATATGACCCTTGATGCATGGTGCGAAATTACAAATCTCTTCAACAGAAAGAATCTAGATAATATTGAGGATATCGCCTGGTACGAAGCTGATTTGATGTCTGGTGGAGGCACCAGCATGGATCCCACAGGTATGCTGGATAACTATTGCGCATTCAGCCGGCCCAGAATGGTAAGGTTCGGCCTTGGACTTAACTGGTAACAGGGACATAACTGAGAACAGGATCGATTCGGGATTCCAGTTGACCGGTCAGGATTAAAATAGATATTCCCTAGTCGTTGATATTCCGAATAATCTGGAGGGGTAAATGAAGAATATGAGTATACTCTTGTCGGCACTACTGATTCTTTCCATTGCAGCCGTATCGTGCGGCGGGGGGGAAGAAGCCGATCCGGTACAGCAGGTTGAACAGGACATAACCGAGGAGACCATACGGCAGGATACAGGTGACTTGATGTTCACTGTTAACGGTGAAGATTTCGTTCGCTCCGGTTTTGTATCCATGGATGGATGGCATATCACTTTCAGGCATCTTTACGTTACCATCACGGACATTACAGCCTACAAGTCCCATCCTCCGTACGATCCGCATTCGGGCGGCGAGATAGTCGCAACTATGCGGGTTGAACTGGATGGCGTTTTCACTGTTGATCTTGCCCAGGGTGATGAGAACACGGAACCGATTCTCATTGGTACTCTTGATGACGTTCCTGCAGGACATTACAATGCCATTACATGGAGTATGATTCCTTCCACAGAAGGTCCGTCCAATGGCTACACCATCTACCTTGATGCCCAGGCCGAAAAGGGAGACCAATCCTACAATGTATACCTTGGCTTCGAAACCGGTTACAGATATACCGCAGGGGATTTTGTGGGTGATGTGAGGAAGGGCTTCGTGAATACAGGAGTGCCCGGCGAGCTTGAAATGACTTTCCATTTTGATCACATATTCGGCGACATTGATCAACCTGTAGATTGTGATCTTAACATGATGGCTATCGGGTTTGAGCCTTTCGCAGCACTGATGGGGGAGGGTACCGTAGAAGAAGATATTGCAACTCTTGAGCAGAAATTACCCCGGGAGACTTATGCCAGGCTTCTGGAAGTTCTTACCACACTTGGTCACACTGGAGAAGGGCACTGTCAATGCACGGTAATCCAGTGAAGATTCTTCTGTCATCTGCTGTTTTTCTTATGCTTACCGCTCCAGTCTTCGGTCATGGAGCGCGGGTGGTCTGGGAATTACAGGGTGATTCGGTTCATATTTCGGCATCGTTTGATGACGGGCAGCCGCTGAGCAGAGCTCAGGTCACAGTGTTCTCCGGAGCTGCCCCATCGGTGCCGCACATCGTTGGAATGACGGACGAAAATGGAGAATTCTCCTTTCTTCCCGATCGCGAAGAATCACTGAACTGGGATGTGCAGGTCCGCAGCGCAGGACACGGTGATATGGTTCATTTATCATTGACTGAGGAACCAGCGGTCGAGAGTGAACAGGGCACATTTTCCACTCTTCAAGTAGTTCTGATGTCTGCCTGCGTTGTATTGGGTTTCGTTGGAACCGCACTTTTCTTCGCGTCGCGGCGGAAAAAGTAAATGCACATACCTGACGGAATGCTGCCGGTGGAAATCTGTGTTGCCGGCTACGCAGGTTCTGCGGCCTTAACATGGTTATGTATCAAAAAGGCTCACAGCAGCAGTGAAGATACAGCCGGAATTGTTTCAAGGGCATCTGTCATGGCTGCTGCATTCTTTGTTGTGTCCTGGGTTCATATACCACTGCCGCCTGTCAGCGTTCACCCCATTCTGGCAGGCCTGATGGGGATTCTACTGGGCTGGATTTCCTTCCCTGCAATTCTTGTAGGACTTTTCTTCCAGGCGGCGATGTTCGGTCATGGAGGTTTTACTACTCTAGGAGTTAATGCTCTTTCCATGGGGGGAGCCGCACTGCTTGCCTGGGCCCTTTATCGGACGCTCAGAAGGAAGTCTGGAGAAAGGGCTGTCCTCATATCAGGATTTGCAGCCGGTTTCGCCGGCGTCTTATTCGCGGTGATCGCTGTCGGCTCTGTCCTGATACTGACCATACCTTCATACATCAATACCGGAACAGAAGTGTCCGCTGTTCTTGCAATGGCGGTGGCACACCTCCCGCTGGCTCTGGCGGAGGGAGTATTCACAGCCCTTGTTGCCCGATTCCTTCTTAAAGTCCGACCTGAAATGCTGATGTAAGATGACACCTGTGAACAGTCGAATGAGAGTTTTCGAAAACTGGGATACATCACTTAAAATACCTGCACTGTTCCTGCTTATGATGTCCATGGCCCTCATCCGGGATCAGCATCTGATGCCCCTGCTGCCATGCATCGCCGCGATCCTGTTCATCGCATCAGGACTTCCTCTTTCGTTGCTTTTATCAAGGTTTCGAGCTCCGGTTGTTTTTCTTCTGTTTGTCAGTGTATTCCTCATACTTTTTTCAGAAGGTGATGCTCTTTTCAGGATTGGCTCTTTTGTTCTGAAATCGCAGGGAGCCATTCTTGCATTGAATACATGTGTGCGGGTACTGAGCGTTATTACTGTGGGAATAATCATGATCCAGACTACGTCTCTTTCCGGTTTATCAGGTAAACTGAAGAGGATGCTGATTCCCCACATTATTGTTGATATCGGTATAATGACCGGCAGGTATATAATGGTCATAGGTGAAGATTACACTAAGATGAGAACCGCCAGGAAATTGAGAGGTTTTGTGCCCGGGAAAAGCATTGTTCGAAGGTTCAGGGTTATCGTGCCAACGGCGGCCACATTGCTCATAAAAGGATTTCAGCAATCCGAGAGGGTTTT
>QNDS01000027.1 GCA_003644925.1 Candidatus Fermentibacterota bacterium | reverse complement strand
CGTCCTTACCAAGGACGCGCTCTACCGACTGAGCTACGTGGGCTCCGGCACTATTTGCCCAAATAAACCACTTTGTCGGTTCAAGCGGTTATACACCGCACTATTTTCAGCTTCTATTCCCGGCTGGAGCGGGAGACGGGGGTCGAACCCGCGACCCTCAGCTTGGAAGGCTGATGCTCTGCCAACTGAGCTACTCCCGCATGCCGGAACCGCCTTGAAAGCCGCCATTCTAAAGGGCTGGTGGCGAGGGGTGGATTCGAACCACCGAAGGCCATTGCCAACAGATTTACAGTCTGCCCCCTTTGACCGCTCGGGAACCTCGCCAGCTCCTATTATCTATATCTAAAACACTGATTCTCATGGAGCTGGCGGAGGGACTTGAACCCCTAACCTGCTGATTACAAATCAGCTGCTCTACCAATTGAGCTACGCCAGCAAAAAGCGAACATGAAGCATATAGAAACCCCTGTCTACTGTCAAGATTACTGTTGCCCGGCAACTGACCGGAAACAGAAAACATTGACGTAGATAAGAGGTAACTTGTAGCTTTATGGTTGCACGAAGCTACATTCAGATGGGAGTCATGTCAATGAACAGGGTCATTATATCAGTTGTTGCCGCACTTTCCCTTATTACTCTGCTATTTTCGGGCTGCGGCGGCGGAGCATCCATTGCCGATGAACTGGGAATGGTTCCAGGTCTCTGCTTTCTTCATGTTCATATTAGTGAGAATATGGATATTGATCTGATACCCGAAGAATTCAACGGGTTTATCCCCCTCTGGCTGTGTGATTCTCTCGCAGCCCGTGGAAGCTTCGGAGTAAGTCTTCTTGGCATCAATCTCACCGATTTTACACCTCAGCTGCTTTTTCTCACCAGAGAACTTGGAATGGACGAAATTCTGCAGCTGGGAAAAGACGGCTTCCAATGCGGTTCGGAGGAGAACCAGCAGGGTTACGACCTGATCGATGAACGCGGCAGCATGATAGGTTCGATCGCCAGCAGGGATGGCTGGACATGCCTGATAACGGGAAGCGGGTCGGACAGATCCGCCCGGCGCTGGCTTGAACTCGAAACGGAAGAGTCGCTCGCATCGGACCCGGATCTGATCTCAATCTCAGAATCGGATGCTGATCTCACAATTCTTGTTTCACACAACTCCATTGCTTTTATATCCGTGATTCCCACAGGAATGCTTTCGAGGAGTGAGATAGTCATCCTTAACAGAGTGAAAGACATAATCGGGATGATTAATCCGAAAGCCCTGAGAGTAAGCATGGCGATCAGTGATGACAACCCTCCGGTGATTGTTCTGGAGTTACAGCTTGTTCGGGATGGAGAGAATGTTACCAGTTTCTCAATCAGCTTCAGCGACACTGAACTGACCCCTGAGAACCTGCTGCTGATAATTGGGGACGGAGGTAATTAGATTTTTCAATTACCTCCGTCCCTATTTACTGTAAGGGAGATGAGGACATGAGATCGATAAAGTTTTGTTTAACTCTGCTAATAGTATTCACCTGTTCGGCGCAGTATATAGAGAACAGCTGTCCTGCGCCCAGCGAACATATCACTGGCCTGGCGGGGGAGTTATATGCCATTGACTCCCTTCAAAAGGTGGTATACGAGTTAAACCCATGGAGCGGAGAGGTGTTTGATACCATTCCCATTCCCTGGACACAATGCTCGCCCGTAGGCCTGGCAATCAGACCAGATAGTATCATTTTCGCTGAGAGCGGAAGCGCCCTTATACATGTCATGACGATGGACGGAGACTCGGTGGGATCAATTGATCTGTCTGTCCATGGTCTTCAGACTATCACCGGGTTATGTGCTTTCTACTCCCCCCAAAAGTTGCATATCATTGATTCAGCTACAAATACAATCTATGAATATACTTTACCTCTTGGCTCTGGAAACATCTCAGAACTTTTCACGCTCCAGAGCTGCCCGGAGGTTCATGATATCGCCAACACATGCTATGGTGTGGCCGTTGCATGTGAGGATTCTCTTTCACCTGTAAGAATTTACTGGGATTCAGTAAACTATTATACCCTTAGCTATGGTGACTACTCCTCAGCGGTAGGTGTCGGTACCGCTTCCGAAGGTAACAGGTTCTACTTCAGCGACCCGGATATGGGCATGATACACCGGTACTGCATGGACATGGGGGGAATCTCCGGTCATGCTGAAAGTAATCCTGAAATCAAATGCCGTATCCCGAATCCGATCGAAGGTGACACAGAGATGCAGCTTCATCTCCGATCATCCGGTGAGGTTTCTGTAGCAGTGTCCGATATCTCAGGCAGAGAGGTTATCTCAGTCTACGAAGGCGTGCTTGCGGAGGGTTCCCACTCGATACCTGTTTACATGATGAACCTGCCGAACGGAGTCTACCTGATGAAAGTCCGCTGTGGTGACAATTTCTCCATAACCGAGTTTACACTGCTCAACAGCTCCCGCTAAATTGGGGACGGAGGTAATTAGATTTTTCAATTACCTCCGTCCCTAATTATAGTACCTATGTAGTCCTCAACTCAGGAAGAGAGTTTTCATGAAGATCGGGATATCCTGGCTGCGCGGTGTCATGCTGGCATTCTTTATGTTCAGCGCACTCGCTTCTGCCGACCCTCCTCCGGGATACTACGATCCCGCCGTCGGCCTAACCGGACCCGCGCTGCAGGAAGCTCTTCACGACATTATTGATAACCATACCAATATCAGCTATGACGCTATCTGGCTCGCATTTTTCACGACGGATGACAGGTATGGGAACGAGACCATTGTCTGGGATATGTACTCCGACACACCAGGTGAAACTCCTCCATACGAGTACACATTGGGCGATGACCAGAACCAGAGTGGTTCTGCAAGCGGAGAAGGCGAATCCTACAACCGGGAACACTCCTGGCCCAGGAGCTGGTTCGGCGATTCCTCACCCATGAATACTGACCTGTTTCATATCGTTCCAACGGATACCTACGTTAACAGCAAAAGAGGGAACGAACCTTACGGAGAAGTGAGCAGCCCCACATGGGAATCGTGGAACGGCAGCAGGCTCGGACCCTGCTCCTACCCAGGATACACCGGTACCGCCTTCGAACCTATCGATGGCTACAAGGGTGATTTTGCCAGGAATTACTTCTACATGGCAACCCGCTACCTTGGTGAGGACACCACGTGGCCGGGCAGCGCCATGGCTGACGGAGCTGTACTGGAACCATGGGCGGAAGAGATGCTGATAGGCTGGCACATAAACGACCCTGTCAGCACAAAGGAAACCGACAGAAACGATGCGGTTTACGCTATTCAGAACAACCGGAATCCATTCATAGACCACCCCGAGTATGTCTTCTGGATTTACGACCCCACTTCGGTGGAAGCCGGGGAGTTCCAGATTGCTTCAGTGGTCCTGCACCAGAACGTTCCCAACCCCTTCAATGGAATGACCACCATCGGATTCACACTGCCCCAAGCAGCGATGACCACCATCACTGTGTACGACATATCCGGAAAACTTGTAAGCACATTAATTGAACACAGTCAGCTTGCCGAAGGATATCATGAGATGACATGGAGCGGCAGGAGAGCTTCGGGAGAGCCCGCTTCCGCAGGCATCTACTTCTGCAGACTCAGTACACCAGGGGAAACAATCACTCTGCGAATGCTGATAATTGGGGACGGAGGTAATTAGAATTTTCAATTACCTCCGTCCCTTTTTCTGAAATGGAAGCTGAATGAGCATAATTGAAGCACGGAATATAGAGCGCAGTTTCGATGACCTGAACGTACTGTCAGGTCTTGATCTTGACGTTACAAAGGGCGAGTTTCTTGCGATAGTGGGCAGAAGCGGTGTTGGGAAAAGCACTCTTCTCGCCATACTTGGAACCCATGACCTCGATCACGGCGGAACCCTGAAGATCGCCGATACGCAAACGAAGGATATCTCATCGGGGGCACTTGCGGCACTCCGCAGGGAATATCTGGGTTTTGTGTTTCAGGATTTTTATCTACTGCCGGCTCTGACAGCTACGGAGAATGTGATACTGCCGACAGTCTTCTCAGGGGGCAACCTGGAGAAAGCCAGGGCACATGCCCGGGATATCCTGGACAAGCTTTCCCTGCGAACCGATGAAACCCCGACTTCGCTCCTTTCAAGGGGAGAGAGACAGAGGGTGGCTGTAGCAAGGGGACTCGTCAACAGGCCTTCGGTTCTTCTTGCCGACGAACCCAGCGCAAGCCTTGACGAGGAAAGCGAAAGCATCCTCTTCGACCTTCTTGATGAGCTGCGCAGACAGCAGAATTTCGCCCTGATAGCTGTGGTTCATTCCACAGGTGTCCTCAGCCGTGCGGACAGGATCCTTGAACTGAAAGATGGTATTCTCCATGAAGTCGTCTGAGGTAAAACTTGCCCTGCATCTTTGGAACAGGGGACACTGGAAGGATTACATTTTCAGCCAGGGAATGCTGTTCACCGCCTCTCTGCTTCTTGTATTTTTCATATCCATCGGCCTCGGTGTACAGAACCTTCTGGACAGATTCCTTTCAAGCGATCTGCCAGCCGAACAGGTGCGGGTCACTCCTTCGGGAATGCAGGTCGGGTTCTTTCAGACCGAAACCGGCGGAATGGAGATCACTGAAGAAATCAAGAGTGAGCTGGAGAACTCACCCCTTGTCGAGAGAATAGATCCGCAGATATACGCCCATGTCCCGGCCCTTCTGCGGGGTCAGCTTGGAGGACAGCCCTACTACACCGATATCACTCTGGAAGGGGTCACGGGGGAATTCCTTGGGGATTCTCTTCTGGAAGATATCAACTGGTCCTATACACTTGATGATTCCTCCAGCCGCTATCTTCCTATTATCCTCAGTGAGAATCTGCTGCTGCTTTACAACGCTGGTTTTGCCGAATCAAACAATCTTCTGGGTCTTACCCCGGATGGCGTTCTGGGAACGGAATGCATCGTTACACTGGGAAGAAGTTCAATAGCGGATCTGGACAATCCCCCTGTTACTGTAAGAGCCAGAATAGAAGCGACTTCCCGCAATATGAACCTCTTCGCGATAGGTGTTCCCTTTGAATTCGTGGATGAGATGAATGCGTTATTCCTTCCGGATGATACCAGGCGCTTCAGTGCGCTTGTCATAACAGCGAAGAGAGCTGAGGATGTCCCCGAGATAGTAAGAATGGTTGAGGAGACAGGTCTGCGGGCCGAGACCAGAAGAGGTATCGCCCAGAAAGCTGAGATTCTTGTGGGGGCCGTGACTGCCGCACTCTCCGCTCTGGCTGCCGCTATTCTTCTCTCCGCCCTTTCAAGCGCTATTCATACTCTTGTTGCTGACTTGAAGAACAGGCGCTTCGCGCTCGGGGTTCTGATGGCCCTCGGCACTCCACACGACAGGCTTGCGATGATCTTCGCGTTTCAGATCCTGTTCATGTCTTTCATATCGATGGTTCTCGGGGCTGTTCTGGGCTGCCTTCTGGCCTGGGGAGCAAGCACCGCACTTCTTTCGCTGAGCCCTGTACTGAGAGCCGCTGTAGACAGCCTTGCAGTGTTCCCAGCAGGATGGCTTGCAGCCGGGATAGGTGTAATGCTGGCCGCTTCCACAGGCACTGCATACATCTTCTTCGGCCGGATACTGAAAACCCCGGTAACGAGGCTGCTCCGTCCCTGACGCGTCAGAACAGGTCGAAATTTATCGAGGTTGTGAAGCTGCTGTTGAATTTTTTCCATGTTGAGATCTCAGGCGCTCTCGTATAGTCTACAGCGTAACCTATTCTTACAGATAGAGGACTCCATGCACTAAATGCCAGAGATATGCTTCCCTTCGAAATGAAATTCTCCGGATTATCCGGCGGGAAGTATACGTTGCCTGATATCTCCGCCTCTCTGATGAACGTATGGGGTTTCCTGTATCTAAGATCTGCAGACGCAAAAACGGAAAAATCATTTGTGTACATCTCTCCCGCACCGGATGTCCAACGCGCATTGACAGAACCGAGTCCCAACCGGGGGGAAAACCAGAACCAGGAAAGGATCTGTTTCTGCCATCCAGCCGCGACGTAGGAAGTTATCTGCCATGGACGCTCGGTGTACATCTGTCGGTCCCAGTCTGATGCGGCTTCTATGTAATAACTGTCATGGAACCAGTAATCGAATCCCAGACTTGCCCAGCCCCTGTTTGTATTGAGAGTATCTCTACTCAGACCGTATATCTCCTCCCATGTGACTGACCGCCCGCCAATAGCCGCGTCAACTGAAGTACCCCTGCGATCGAACCGGTACGATACACTTGCGCTGCCGCCCCATTCAAGCATAGCCCGGTTTCCGCGCTCAATTGAAAGATCCGCTACTGTTGATGCACTGAAACCCTGCATCGTTCCTGTGGTGGATTCCGCGTCGTAGGAATCACCTGCGATTATCCTCAACCGGTTTCTTGCCTCATTGTTGTAAACATCCTTTTCAAGAATTTCAAGATAGTAATCCACAGCATCCCCGGTTCTGGCTTCCAGCTGCGCGATTTCACCAAGTGATAACAATGCCGGCAGGAATTCAGGATCCAGGGACAGGGTCTCATCGAAGTAAAGGAGGGCTGATCCTGCAACACCGCTCCGGGCTTTTAGTGTTCCCAGAAGATACAGAGCCAGAACATTATCCGAGTCCTGCCTGATGGATTCGTTCAGCTGCTCCTCGGCATCTTCGGGATCGGAATCCGGGCCTGACATCAGGAGGACTCCACGGGCCGCCAGTGTGAGTGAGGTCTGGGAATCCGGCAGGAAGGGCTCCGCTGTAAGAACAGTACCCGCTTCAAATCCGGTTTTCAGGGCCGAGGCGATGTAAATCGCCGCAAGTGCTTCAACATCGGTAGAATCCGCGGCGTAGACTGCTCCGGCTTCCTCCATGGCAGCTTCCCAATTGCCTTGAGAGCAGCTTGAATACCAGGGCTGAAGGCTTTCCGGCAGAAAGGAAATAAGAATGATAAGCATTGAGCAATACATCAGAACAGCCTCAGATTCAGCCTGGAATAGAACTCGGTATCGTATTTCTCCCAGTAATCGTAAACGGGAGTTCTTTCGTATCCCACACTGTACCCCAGAGTCAATGAGAGGGGATCCCACATTTCAAATGTGAGTTCAGCCAGTCCGTTTATAAGGGTGTTATCAGGATCATCGGGTGGAATATAGAAGTTCCCCCAGAGCCAGAGCGATGGCCAGTGTGAATCGTCATCGGCAAACCACAGGGATACAGAACCGTATAGCGTTGTTCTATCGGTCCTCTCGTTCTCAAGACCGGAAGCCCAATGGGTGTTAACCTGCCCGATACCCATCGAGGGGGATACCCAGAACCAGTCGTTCAGCCATTTTTTGTACGCGAAGGAAAAGTATGAGCTTATCTGCCATGGTCTGACAGTTCGGGGCTGCCTGTCCCATGAGCTGCTTGCTCTGATAGTAAAATGATTGGACAATACCCTGTCTATGGACATGGTTATATTCGCCCGGGTGTAATCACTTTCGTAATCCCTGGACGTCTCGATCAAGCTGTAATCCGTTTCAATAGATACTTCGCTGCCTGCCGCGTCGTATTCGAACGATATCTCCAGACCGCCCGAGTATCTTCTCTCCCTGATATTTCCGTTATCAACCCTGGTATCAACGTACAGCACAGCATTGAAGCGCCTTGCGTCTCTCCGGTTCCGCTGCGGGTCGAACCCCCTGTCGGTTATACTCCTTATCTTCGATTCGGCGTAATCGTACCCGGGTGAAATAGTCAGAGCCTGAAAGTAGCTGTCCATAGCACTGTCCGAATCGCCTTTCAGCTGATGAGCAAGGCCCATGTACGCATAGACCCACGCGGAAAGGGAATCCACTTCAAGGGTTCTTTCAAAGGCAACCAGAGCCTCATCGTACTGACCGGAGAAAAGAAGGGCTTCGCCCAGACCGCTCCAGCCGCTGAAAGAAAGGCTGTCAATCTCAACAGCCTGCCTGTACCTGTCAGCCGCTTCCTCGTCATCATCTTCTTCAAAGAAATAGTTCCCCCATTCCAGCCATACATCTATGCTGTCCGGGGCAATGACGGAGGCGGCCTCGAAGCTTCCTGCCGCTTCATCATGCTCACCAAGTTCAGCGTACAGGCCCGCCATCAGCAGCCAGAACTCATGGTCATCGGTACCGCTTTCCGATTCCGCTTTCCCGGCAAGCTGAAAGGATATCTCCGGGTTCGCCAGAGAATAGGTCCAGGCAAGGTCCACCCATGCGTAAGGATACTCATCCGCTATCAATACTTTGAGACTGTCGGCTTCATGATCTCTGCCGGTGCTTTCGTAGATGAGCGCTTCCTCGCACAAAGCGGTGCTTTCAAAACCTCCGGCCTCAATGTACTTTTGCCAGAGGACAAGAGCTTCCTCACTGTTCCCGGATCGGGCAAGAAGCGGCGCCAGCCGCTGATACCCGAAAATGTAAGCGGAATCAGCAGATATAGCCTCGGAATAATAGTAAGCAGCTCTATCTGTTATCTCCAGCTGCTCCAGTACAAATCCCAGTTCGCCCAGCAGCCACGTTCCGGGATCCGCAGCTTCGGTAACTGCTTTTTCGTACCACTCGGCGGCTGCTTCCAGATCTCCATCGTTTTCGAAAAGGATACCTCTCCGTTCCCATGCCCATATATACTCGCTATCAACCCTCACCCCGCTCTCGTAAGCCTCACCAGCTTCCTCAAATTTCTCGAGCTGCTCAAGAACCAGCCCGAGCTCTCCCCATGTCCAGGAATATTCGGGATCGATCTCCAGGGCTCTGCGGTAAACGGTTTCGGCAGCAGTGTAATCGCCCATATCTTCCTGCAGAAGACCAATTGCTATCCAGGCGTCAAGATAACTTTCGTCTATTTCCGTACATTCGCTGTACCACTGAATTGCTTCTTCGTAATCTCCATCCACTTCAGCGAGGAGACCAAGCCTGTAGTGAGCGAACGCATAATCGGGGTTTATCTCGATCCCGTCCAGATAACTTACACGGGCAGCGTCGAAACTATCTAAATTTTCAAGACATAAAGCTATCTCCCCGAGACTCAGAAAACTGTCGGGGTCTCTTCTTAATAATTCCCTGTATACCTTGATAGCTTCAGGGTATCTGTCCTGTCTTTCAAGCAGTAATCCGAGATCTATGAGGCAATCTGTATCATCCGGATAAGCATCTGCAATTTTTCCATAGACTATCTCCGCCGCCTGAAATCTGCTTGTAAGCTCCATAAGCCAGCCCGCTTCAGACATCAGATGTATATTAACCGGCCACCTGCCGAGGGCTTCGTTCACGCAGCCCATTGCCTTCTCGAACTCATTCTGGTACCGGTACAGCTCAGCTGTTTTAAGCCAGATCGAAATCCAGGAGGGATCGATGCTCTTTGCGATTGTAAGCACTTCAAGTGCTTCCGGATAATCCCCCCGGACAGTAAGGCAGTGCGCTCTCCCTGCAAGGGCCAGAATCAGGGTTGAATCGTAAACAAGTGAAGTCTGAAAATAGACAAGTGCTTCTTCCGTATTGTCTGTACAGGACCTTCCGAGCGCTCCCCAGGCCATGGCCGAACAGGAATCCAGTTCTACCGCTTTCCCGGCGTATTCCGATGCTTCATCGTGATATCCGAGTGTGCTGGCGGAAAACGAAAGGGCAGCCCATGCATCCGAGCTTGTCGAATCGTCCGCAACGGCAGCCTCCGCCTGGCTGTATGCGTATTCCCAGTTACCCGAAGAATAGCCCTCCTGCCACCCGGTCAGATGAACAGATGCAAGTACTGCAAATAGAATGCAGTGCACTTCAGCCTCCCGCCAGAGAAACAGTCAAACCGGAGAGCCCCAGGAGCCAGCAATACCAGGCGAAAATGGAGAATTTACCCTCTCTCAGGAATTTCAGCAGTACCCGCAGAGCGAGATAACCGGTAAGCGCGGAGATCACAAATCCGGTGATCATCAGAGAAGTGTCTATACCGGCCAACCCTGCATCCCCGAGTTTCAGGACTGCAGCTCCGGCAATGGCAGGAATCGAGAGCATGAAAGAGAAGCGGGCAGCCTTTTCTCTTTTTATCCCTTTGAAAAGACCTGTAGAAATAGTGAATCCTGATCGTGATATCCCCGGAAGCAGAGCCAATGCCTGTGAAATTCCAACAATGAAACTTCCAGCGATGGTGGGGTTATCCCTGTTTCCGCTTTTCATGAACCTTGTGCTGAACAGGACACTGCCTGTTACAAGCAGCATCACCGATACCAGAACAGGGCTGTTAAAAGCTCTCTCTATGGAATCCGAAAGGAAAAATCCGGCCAGCGCGGCTGGAATGGAACCGATGATAAGCAGACCCGCCAGAACAAGGGATTCTCTCTGTTTCCGAAACAGACCGGATACCAGCTCCAGAAGGTCTTTTCTGTATACAGCCAGTACCGCCATGAGTGTCCCCAGATGAACCACGATCTCGAAAGTCATATCCCCTTCCGGAACTTTCAGTATCATTCCGGCCAGTACGAGATGCCCTGAGCTTGAAACGGGAAGAAATTCGGTAAGCCCCTGGATAACTGCCAGCACAATGACGGCTAAAAGCGTCACTGTTCCAGAAATTCTCTGTGAAGCGCCCTGAGTGCTTCATCCCTCTTCTGCAGATGTACCAGCGCTGAGATGGTAGCGTGCGAGTCGACCGTCTGGAGCATGTCGATGCCCGCCCGGTCAAGAGCAGAGGAGAACCTTGCCATAACACCTTGTATCCCATGCATACCGGCTCCCACAATGGAAACCTTCGCGCAGGGAGATACTGTCTCGAAGACTATTCCGCTGCCGTCGAGGACTCCCGAAACCACCTCTTCATCCTCCAGCGAAACGGTGAACATGGCTGCCGCATTGAAAACACTGAACATATCCATCGATACGCCTGCATCCGCGACAAGACCGAAGACGTGTGAATAGAATTCATGCAATGAAGCGTAACTGTCTGTCCTGATTCTGAACTGCACCGCATCAGATCCCGATGCCACACCGGTTATGTACCTTCCGTTTCTGATGACAAAAGGCTCAATCCCGGTGACCTGCTCCCCGGTACGATGGGATTTTACACTGATCCTGATGCCTGCATTACCGGCAATTTCTGAAGCTCTGGGGTGGACAACCTCAGCTCCAAGCCATGCCAGTTCTCTGATATCCTCAGCACTTATCCTGTCTACCTTCAGGGCCCCCGGAACCCTTTGCGGGTCTGCTGTGTATACCGAATCGATCTTCTTGAAGAGCATCAGCTCATCTGCATTCAGGGCTGCGGCGATCGCTGTCGCTGAAATATCGCTGCCCCCTCTTCTGAGTGTGGATATGGTACCATTGCTGCTCATTCCCTGAAATCCGGCCACAACTACGCAATCATTCTCTTTCAGGGATGCATTGAGGTATTCGGTTTCGATCGATTCCAGTTCGGCTCCGCAATGATGATCATCGGTGCGCAGCCCGGCATTCCAGCCGGTAATGGCAGATGCTGCGATTCCCCTCTGCCTGAGCATATCGGCAAAAACAGCTGCTGATATCACTTCTCCGCAGGCCAGAAGACAGGATCTTTCATGCGGGATGGGAGCTGAAACAAGTTCCAACAGGGTGTCCGTTGAATATGGATCACCTTTTCTGCCCATTGCGGAAACCACAACAACAGCTTTCCGGTACGATGCAAGCTCACTTATGCAGAGATCTACCGATCTTTGCCTGTCCTCCCCGGTTGAAAGGCATGTTCCACCGAACTTAATGACACAGAGGTCGTTCACTTGCTCCCCCCCTTCACTGATGCCATGACGAGTTCCATGAACTCCTTCCCGGTATCGTTCCAGTCGTTCATGTTCTCGGCGAACATACGGCTTTTTTCTCCCATCTGCAGCCTCAAGTCCCTGTTATCAATCAGGCTCTTCACAGCATCCGCAAGTTCCCCGGCGTTTCGGGGATCCGTTAGAATTCCGTTCTCACCATCACGGACCAGTTCCGGTATGGCAGCGACATCCGAAGCGATTACAGGCAGTCCGTACCACATCCCATCGAGGATCGACATGCCGAATGCTTCCCAGCTGGCGGGATGAACAAGTATATCCGCCTTCCGGTAAGCTATTACAAGATCATTGTGCGAAAGCTCCCCTGAAATCCTTATTGAATCTGAAAGGTTTTCTTCCTTAATCAAATCCAGAACGCCTGCTGAGTACTCTGCGTCAGATTCGGTACTTCCTGCGAACTGGGCTTCGAAGCTTCCAGGCTCAAGAGAGGCGCATGCCTCTACCAGCAGATGCTGAGCCTTTCGCGGAGAAATACTCCCCACGCAGAGCAATCTGACAGGTCCGTCCCGGAGGGAACGATCCGGCAGAGGTTCCGGGTCTTTCTCAAAACCGGGGTTTATCATCATGATACGTTCCGATGGAATTCCCATGTCTTCTATTGCTTCCATTGTATTTCTGCTGTTCGTCCATATCTTTCGCGCCATTGAAAGGAGCCATCTTACATACACTCTATACATGAATGACTTGAGTTTATTCCGAATGTCCATCCATTCAAGATGATGCATCAGGTACAGAACGGGTGTACCTGCGAATGTGCTCACAAGGCGGAGCAGCGGCACGTACTGATAACTCTTGCTTACAATTACAAGATCAGGCTTCTTCTTCCGGATCTCTCTGCAGATGTATCGAGATGCACTGAACCATTTCAAAGGAAGGCCGGCGGGCACAGTGGAAAAGTGGATTATATCCACCGCAACACCATGAGATCTAAGGTATTCCACCATTCTGAAGTTGAAACCGTAACCTCCCGAATGGAAATCCTTCTTACCGAGCATTACGAAGACGATACTCCGGGGAATGAGCGTATCCTTTCAAATGTGTGATATCCTGAATGCTTCCTGAAAACCAAGTATACTGCCCCCAAGGCCACACTGTCATAATGTATCAAAGTAAAACCTCCTTAATTGCCGAGCAGCAAATCCTAGACAAAGGGGTTGACGATTTCTGAATACACTATATTATTGAATATATTCATATTTGGAGGTTATTCATGGGACTGAGGGAGATAAAGAAGGAGCGCGCTCGAAGGGCGATACTGGAGACAGCCAGGGAGATGTTCTTCAGCCACGGTTTTGATGGAACCACAATTGAGGCAATTGCCCGGAAGGCCGAAGTCGCTGTTGGTACCGTTTACAATTACTTCGATTCGAAGAGTACCCTGATCCTGGCAATTACCGCCGAGGACACATCAACGCTTCTGGACAGTAAGTTTCAGATCCGTGAATCCTGTACGGGATGTGAAAGCGTGAAGCTTTACATAAATACTTTCATGGAGAGCCTCTCCATGTATCCGAAGAGACTGCTGCGGGAATTGATGCGGGAAGGCTGGCGCAGTGATACTACCCTGAGCAAAAGGTTTATCAATCAGGATATTACACTTCTGGACGGCCTTGCCGGAATACTCCGGGAGTTAGCTGCAAAGCAGAAGATCAAACCCGCCACGGATATAGAGCACGCATCACTGGCGATATACGGAATCATCACTACCGCCCTGATGTGGTACGCTGCCGACGAGGAAAGAACCTCAGTACAAATGCTTGAATCCCTTGAAAAAATGCTTGAGATCCTGTTCCTGGGTCTGAGCCCCGAAGGGAGAGATCGATGAAATCACTTCTTCTGCTTCTGGGCCTTTCAATCATCCCGGGTATTATCAGCGACAGCATATGCCAGCCGCCGATAGATGAACTGGTGCATTCGCTGGATCAACTATACAGAAGCGATGACAGTTACGCTGAAATGTCGATGCACATTGTAACACCGCACTGGGAAAGAACACTGACGATGAAGGCATGGTCTTTAGGAATTGATAAGACCTTCATCAGGATACTCTCCCCGGCAAGGGAAGCTGGAATGGCATCCCTCCGGATAGGTACCGAAATGTGGAATTACCTTCCCAACACCAGCAGCACTGTGAGGATACCGTCATCAATGATGGCCGGTTCATGGATGGGATCTGACATCACGAACAACGATATAGTCAGAGAGATCACATACGCGGATGATTACACATACTCGTACACGACAGATACGACCCTGACCGGGGTTCAGACGGATGGTGTGGTGTACATCGAACTGTTTCCGAAATCGTCCACCGCTGTAGTCTGGTCGGGCATCGTGTTCGCAGTCAGAATCGAAGATACAATGCCTCTGTGGGAGAAATACTACGACAGTCATGGAGATCTGATAAAAACAGTGACCTACTCGGATGTGCAGGAAATGGACGGCAGAATAATCCCCGCACAGATGCAGGTCATCCCGGCAGACAAAGAGGATCAGAGTACAACCATCACATGGTCTCACGCTGAATTCAACCGGGGCCTGGACACCAGCATCTTCTCACTGAGCAACCTGCAGTCCGGCGAGTGATATGCTCTTAAAACTCGCCTGGAGAAACGTTTTTCGTCAGAAAAGACGGACTATCCTCACTCTTCTAACCATGACCGGCGGCTTCTTTCTCTCTTCCCTGTCCATCGGGTGGATGGACGGCTCGTACAGCAGCATAATCATGTTCTTTACAAACAATAGAACCGGTCAGATCCAGGTACACCACGAAGGCTATCTGGAGGACCCTTCCATCTATTCAACAGTAAGTGATTATCAGGTAGTGGGAGCCTTCCTGGATTCAATCCCGGGGGTCAGAGGATGGGCACCCAGAATATACTCCGGAGCTCTGCTTGCGGTCAGACCCCGAGGGGCTGGTTCAGGTAATGTATTCTCGAATTCAGCGGCCGCGTCAGTTATTGGAATAGATCCTGCAATGGAGGAGGCGGCTACTGATTTCTCCGATAGAATAGTGATAGGTGAAATGCTGACGGCTTCCGCGGCTGACACTTCCTATACCGCTACCGGTCAGATAATACTTGGAAAAGAACTTTCCATAATTCTTTGCGCTTCAGTGGGTGATTCCCTTGTCATGCTTTCACAGGCAGCAGACGGCAGCAGCGCTGACAGGATGTACGTAATTCGCGGCATAGTCAGTACAGGTAATGCCGATATTGACAGAAACACATGCTATATAACCCTATCCGATGCCCAGATCCTTTTCACCCTTGAAGGAAAAGTGCACGAAATAGCGGTCATGACCGGCTCGCTGGGAGCAGTCGATGAACTCACAGGAATTATATCGACCGGGCTTTCCGGAAGAGACCTTGAAACAGATTCCTGGAAAACATTTGCAAAAGAATTCTACAACGGCATGAAGGCCGATGAGGTGCAACTCAAGGTAACGATCTTCATTATCGTACTTGTGGCGGCGATGGGAGTCCTCAACACAATCCTCATGATGGTTCTCGAACGGAGACGGGAATTCGGTGTGATGAAAGCCATCGGGACCAGACCGGGATTCATCGTAAGGATGATCGTACTGGAGGCGAACATCATGGGAATCATAAGTGTAATCGTCGGCAGCATTATCAGCACAGCAGGTCTGTTATTTCTTTCAAAGCATGGACTGGTTATGGATCCACCTCTTGATTACGGAGGTACCGTCTTCCGGGAAATGATTGCATCGATAACCCCTGAATGCTACTGGATCCCTGCCATATGTGTAATCATTACAGCTTCCACCGTCAGTTTTCTCCCTGCACTCAAGGCAGCTCATACAAAAGCTGCGAAAACAATGAGGACAGTCTGACATGTTCATAAGGCTTGTGAAGTTCGCATGGAAAATCATCTGGAGGAACTTCCGTAGAACTGTGATCACCGGGCTTGCCGTCGGACTTGGTCTCGGCTCAATGATGTTCACGGAGGGTCTTATGCAGGGAATGATTGCACATATGATACAGACAACAACAGAATCCTGGATGGGGGACGCCCAGATCCACAGAGATGGATTTCTTGATACCCGTAACATCAACCTGATAATCAAAAGGCCGGATTCCACTTTCTCCATGCTGGATTCAGACTCAACCGTCAGCTGCTACACTGCCAGGATACTCTCCCCTGCATCGGTAACATCAACTACAGAACTTAAACCTGTTACACTGATCGGTGTTGACAGTGAAACCGACCCGGACGTCACAATGCTGGAAGCTGCGATAGATTCGGGATACTACCTGAGCGGTGACAGCACCGAACTCATTATCGGATACAAACTGGCATTGGACCTGAACGCAGGGCTTGGAGATGTAATAGTTATCACTGTTGCACAGGCCGGCAGCGGGCTTTCGAGCAGCATGTTCTTCGTATCAGGCATATGTCATTTCGGCAGCGACAATCTCGACAGATATTCAGCTTTCGTGAATCTCACTGCCGCAGGAAGGATGCTCGGTATACAGGGGGAGATCCATGAAATCGCTGTCAAATTCCCGCAGGTGGAAATGGGAGCTGATACGTCTCTCGGGTTCTGGAACAGATTCTCGGTTTTCGGGAACAATGCCGTTGGATGGCCGGAACTGGCACCACAAGTTAACTCAATGCTCAACATGGTGGATATGAGTATGGCAATAATGGCTGCAATTCTATTTGGACTGGTTGTTTTTGGAATAGTTAACTCCCTTTTCATGTCCGTATATGAAAGGATGTATGAATTCGGTGTTATGAAGGCTGTAGGAACCAGAACCGGAACAATAACCACCATGGTGGTCCTTGAGGCTTTCTGGATAGCGGTGATCAGTACAGTAATAGGAATTGCCATTGGCCTCCTGACAATATGGATAACCTCGAAAACAGGCATAAGCTTTGGAGAGATCGAACTGTCCGGCGTAGTATTTAATAAACCTATTTATCCTGTACTCAGTCTCAGCCGGATGTGGATATATCCCCTTTTCACTCTGATTCTCACTACAGCTGCAGGAGTATATCCGGGAATTCACGCCGGCAGGCTGAACCCGGCGGAAGCAATGCGGAAGAGTTTATAGACCACGGAGATGAATATGACAGATAACGATGTGATAGTTGCTGAAGGTGTTGTTAAAACCTACGATGATTCCGGAGTCCCGGTTCATGCGGTCAGGGGCATTGACTACACTCTAGGAAAAGGTGAGTTCACAGCAATAATAGGCCCCTCAGGTTCAGGAAAAACCACTTTTCTGAATATTCTGGCAGGACTCGATACCCCCACCGCGGGAGAAGTATGGCTCTCGGGGAGACAGATCTCCGACATGAGCGGAAAGGAACTCTCAGACTTCAGAAGAGACCATATAGGCTTCATTTTCCAGGCTTACAACCTGTTCCCGGTACTCACCGTAGAAGAAAATGTTGAATACGTAATGCTTCTCCAGGGTGTGCAGCCAGAAGAGCGCCATGAGAGAGTAATGAGCATTCTCGAAAAAGTAGGGATCGCAGATTATGCGGGCAGGCTTCCCATGCAGCTTTCAGGTGGCCAGCAGCAGAGGGTGGCAGTAGCCAGAGCGATGGTCTCACGTCCATCCCTCGTTATTGCCGATGAACCAACCGCAAACCTTGATTCAAAAACCAGCGGCGGTCTTCTTGATATGATGCGAAGGCTGAATGAGGATACTGGCATGACCTTCCTTTTCTCAACTCATGACGAGATAGTGATGAAGAGGGCAAGAAAGATCGTTATTCTGCGTGATGGCAGGATAGACGGGAAAGCATCCCCGGAAGAGATCAAGTGAAACTATCCGCCGCCGGTCTGCTTATTCTGACACTGATCGCGGGACTAACTGCAAAGGCTGCTGAATTGTCCGGCACTCTGAAACCGAAGTTTTCAATAACGGATCAGCCGCTTCCCGATTCCTCTTTGAGGTACATACTCCAGGTGCCCCTGAGGCTCATGGTTCGTCACAGGGCAGGCAATATGAATTTTAACGCCGCCTGGATACTCTCTCCTTCGGGCGGGAATCCGGCACTCAGCGGGGAAAATGATATCCAGGTTTTCAGGCTTGCAGACCCGGAAACCAGAATATTCCCTTCCTCATGGAACGGTGATGAATCTTTCAGCATCCTTCAGGATATCGACAGGCTGAACGTCAGGCTGAGAGTTTCAGGAGCGGCACTGACAATCGGAAGACAGGCTGTTTACTGGGGTGTGGCAAAATCCGTCAGTCCGACTGATTTCATCGCCCCCTTCCAGTATGGTACCCTGGATACGGAATACAGGATCGGTGTAGATGCGGTAAGGGCAGTTGTGCCCATCGGCATAATGTCCGAGCTGGATGCGGGTTACCTTTTCGGGAAGGATGCGGGATTCTCAGAAAGTGGCTGCTGGCTTCGTGGCAGATTCTACTTATTCAAGACCGATGCAAACCTTCTTGCAGCCTGTTTCAGGGAGAACCTCATGGTCGGCGGAAGTCTGAACCGTTCCCTTGGAGGTGGAACTGGATGGGTGGAATGCGCCTTTGTATCAACAGAGTGTTTCTCAGACAATCCCGGTGAAGATACCTACTGGAGCCTTTCAACAGGATACGACAGGAGCTGGCTGAACGCATCGCTGTACGGGTTCCTGGAATACCATTTCAGCTCCCCGGGAACCGATGATCCGGAGAACTATCCCGGCATCCTCGAGGGCAGCGCCTTCGGGAGCGGAGGTATCTATCTCCTTGGAAAACACTATCGCAGCCCGGGAGCAAATTGGAGTGTAACACCGCTTCTGAATTTCACAGGCCAGGCGCTGGTCAATCTAACCGATGGTTCTGCTTTCCTTTCGGTAACTTCCGAATACAGCATTTCTCAGAATACCGTTATTAATGCCGGACTATCCCGGGGGCTGGGAAGCATTCCAAATGATGCGGCAGGAGATGCAGGCTCCGAATTCGGAACCTGGCCGGCACATTACTCCCTTTCAGCTGGTTATTACTTCTGATAAACGGAGCTGTCTTTGACGATACGGGACAACCTTTGTTATCATCACTCTAAGTACTGGAACAACAAGCCGGAGCTTACCGGATGGGATTGAAACCGGAGGGAGGCTGTAAAATGCGTATTCATGGAGTGTGTGCGGTGCTTTTAATACTTCCTGTAGCCGCAGGTGCAGCGGGAATTGTAAGCACAATCAATGCGCCGGACAACGATATCATCGGTCTTGCGTGGCAGGAGGGTCACCTATGGGCGGTTGACAGGATGTCGGGATGGGCCTACGAGCTGGATCCCGGTGACGGAAGCGTCCTGTTCAGTTTCTACCCGGAGTACTCCGCGACCTACAATCCGTACGGACTTGCCTGCGGGAACGACACACTGTTCATCAATTACGGCAAAGCGGTTGCCGGAGGAGTCCCAAGGATGTACGACACTACGACGGGAGACTACCTTGGCATGGTCCAGTTCTGTTGAGGGGGCGGCGTCCCATCGGCGATGGGAATGGCTCACTTCGGAGAACACCTCTATCTGGCAGGTGAGTACGAGTATATATGCGGCAGGGTTGAGTATGCGTTCAGTGACAGCGTTGAAACTTACCTTGAGTTCAATGGAGTATCCGGAGACATCTTCGACATCGCTTACGATTCCGGTAATATCTGGCTTGCCAGAGACCACCCAGACCAGCCCCTGCAGAAGTTCGACATAGCCGGTACTGTGGTGGATTTCGTGCCATCCACTGTCATCCCCAGAGCCCATGGCCTCACCATGGATGATGAAGGATTCCTCTGGGTCTCCGACATGGAGACCGACCTCATCCATCGCATATCACTTCAGACCTCCATCTCACCATCCACATGGGCGAATATCAAGCTCATGCACTGACAGTGGAATGCGTCTGCAGACTTCAGGGCTATTGTACAGCACCCTGCAGACCTTTATCTTCGGGAGTACTGGGAGGTATCGAATGAAAACTGTCCGGATTCTTTCACTAATTGTTCTATTGGCCGCAGCGAATTCCGCGCCTGGCGGCTCTCTTCCATTTTCCCATTCCGGTCTGATCGATATCCCCACGGCTTCTATGCTTCTGCACACGCAGATCAAGCTGGGAGGGGCAGCAACCGCGTTCAGCTACCAGAATGCGGACAGCACTACAGAAAATGATTTTGCGGTAGGAGCCCATCTCGAATTCGGATTTTTCGGCAGGGTTCAGTTAGGTATCACATGGCTTGGAGATGCCGGGATCTCCGGCAATGTCCGGGTACTTGCCATCCACGAAAGTGTAACTATCCCCGCAATTGCATTCGGATGCCAGAATATCACCGGAGAAAAGAATTACGAGTTCTTCGGGGATGCGCAGGACAGTCTTTACAGATATGAGGAATCACAGAATTTCTCCGCATACATGGTGTTATCAAAGAGCCTTGATTACTTCTCCCGAATACCTGTCTCCCTTCACCTGGGTTACGGCATCGGAAGGTTCAGGCAGGGTGCAAATTCGGATTTTGACGGAATATCAAACCCCGTAAGAGGTCTTTTCGGCGGGATTAATTACCATCCTTCCAGAAGTATATCGCTCATGCTGGAATGGGATGGAAGAGATGCCAACCTCGGCGCATCATACACGATGAACCCGAGTGTCCGCTTCCAGGGAGCAATTGCGGAACTTGAACAACTTGCAATGAGTAACAGAGATCTCTCGGATGTCATGCAGAATGTCAAATTCAGCCTCGGAGTGGAAATCACATTGGGCCCCATCCTCAACGTTGTTACTCTACAATCCTTCGGGGAACTGACCCAGCGTGAAGCAGATGATCTTCTCCTTAAACTTGAGGCAATTAGATCGCATGCCAGGGAAGATATCGAAGAACTTAAGCGCGATATTCCCTGAAAAAGGTAGAATGCGCTGTTCCGGGTAGAGATCACGGGAGGTCCAGTGACCGGTAAGAAGACGAATCCCAGCAATACAGGATTGCTCAGGGCACTTGAAGCGGAAAAGGCATACCTTGAGATGCTGTTCGAGGGCCTGCAGGAGGGGATCGTCATGGTTGACAGCCAGGGGATCATCCAGCGTGTCAACAGAGAATTCGAAAGGTTGTTCGGTTACTCCTCGGATGAAGCCGTCGGGCAGAGCATCGATGATCTCGTCGCTCCGGATGATTTGAATCAGGAAGCCAGGGGTATCACATCCGCTGTTGTTACCGGTAATAAACAGATCCTGGAAACAAAGAGGCACGGCAAAGATGGAAGTGTCCTTGATGTTTCGGTTCTTGCATCACCGATATCGGTGGGGGACTCCGTGGTGGGTTACTATGGAATTTACCGTGACATCGCAGACAGGAAGGAAGCCGAATCCGATCTCAGGCGCCAGAAAGCACATCTGGAGCAGTTGTTCGAAAGTGCTCAAGAGGGCATCGTAATGGTCGCGAACGATGGCATCATTCTCAACGGTAACGGTGAGTTCCTCAGAATGTTCGGCTACGAATTGGAAGAGATCACGGGCAGGAATATCGATGACATTATTACATCGGAGGACTCTCTTGAAGAAGCCCTGGACATAACAAATAGAGTCAGCAGCGGGTTGAAAGTATCTTTTGAGACCGTTCGAACGCGCAGGGACGGTACGAAGATCGAGGTCTCGTTACTTGCCTCCCCTATTGTTGTCGACGACGTTCAGGTCGCATTCTACGGTATATACAGGGACATCACCGAAAGGAAGAGGGCAACCGAAAGGCTCAACAGGTCAAGACGGAGAATAGAGAGTTTACACGGCATAGCCAGAAACCTCGAGAAGTCTGATTCCGAGAAGAAGGTTTACGATTACGTTATCTCTGCAGCCTGCATGATACTGGATTTTTCTGCGTGCTCGATCTCACTGATCAGAAAGGACAAGCTCGTTCCGCTCTTCTTTTCCACACCTGATCTGGCGGAACTGCAGAAGGAGAGCTTCCTGCCCGGTGAGGGTCTTGCGGGAAGGTCCTATCTGCAGCGTAAAACTCTCGTTGAGCAGCACGACCCCTCCCCGGGTCAGCCGGTCCGGGAGGTCGATAATCCTTCTTACTTCCCCCTTGTAGGATCGCCGATGGGAACATCAGGTGTCTTCACTGGATTCGGGAACGGTTCTGATCAAATTGAGGATGAGCAGGCCAATCTCCTCGAATTGCTTCT
>QNDS01000026.1 GCA_003644925.1 Candidatus Fermentibacterota bacterium | reverse complement strand
TTTTACAAAAAGAGGATATCGCATGGAAGCCAGGTCTTCAGTTTGTGGAGGAGATTGAACGGTAAAGGTTTTCCAGGGGACAACCGGAATACCTCGTGATGAAACAAGTTCCTTCGCAGTTATTTTGTTCATCCCAACGGCAGATGTCATGATATCAGCGCCTGCGCAGGGCCATCCGGCTATCTTGCAGAGTCCCTGCACTGAACCATCTTCTCCCCATGGACCGTGAAGAACGGGAAATACGACATCGAAAGCAATCACAGAATCTCCCCGCAGCAGTTTCCAGACAGGATGACCTGTATGTATCAGGAGAGAATCATCTTCTGCGAACCACTGGCCATACATATCAATACTCACAGGGATAACACTATGACCTGATCCCTCAAGAACAGTTTGAATAAATGCGGCAGAAACAATCGAAACCTCGCGCTCGGCGGATTTTCCTCCGGATAGTAGAAGTATTTTCATCGTTCCTCCTGAACTGCATGGTCCGATACGGGTCTTGACCGGACCGTTAGCGTTGGTAGTATTATCCGGATACCAGTTGAACGATAATATACGATTACTTTATTTGTCCGGCAGGGACAGTTTTTCTGCGGACTTGGCACCGGAGGTCTTATGAAAGCACTGATCACAGGGGGAGCCGGCTTTATTGGTTCAAATATCACCGATTTCCTTCTGGATAAGGGATTTGAAATCCATATCCTGGACAACCTGTCCACAGGATTCAGGGATAACATCAACCCGAAAGCTCATTTCCATGAAATGGATATCAGAAGCGAATCCGCTTTTGAACTTATTTCCAGCGGCACTTTCGATATCATCTGCCATCATGCGGCTCAGATGGATGTTAGAAGATCGGTCAGAGAGCCACTTTTCGATGCTGATGTGAACATAAAAGGAACTCTTAACATTCTTGAAGCGGCACGAGCCGGCGGGGTAAAAAGAATAGTATACGCATCCACGGGCGGCGCAGTTTACGGACAGCCAGAGAACATTCCTGTAAAAGAAGAGCATTCCGTAAATCCCATCTGCCATTACGGGATAAGCAAGCATACCGTAGAGCACTACCTTTTCCTTTACAGGTATCTGTACGGGATAGATTACGTTGTTCTCCGATATCCTAACGTTTACGGACCCAGGCAGAACCCGTATGGAGAGGCCGGTGTAACAGCCATCTTTACACTCGCATACCTTACAGGTGCACCACCTGTAATCAACGGGGATGGAATGCAGCTGAGGGATTATGTGCATGTTAAGGATATCGCAAGAGCCAACTGGATGTCCATGGACCTTGAAAGAACTGATATTTCCGGAGAAATATTCAATATCGGGTTCGGCACAGGCAGATCTGTAATAGAACTCGACAGCATCATACGAGGCTATACAGGGTCAGATTGCAGACCATCATTCGGCCCATCCCTGCCGGAGGAGATACTGAAGATCGCCCTGGACAGCACAAAAGCAAAAACAGTTCTAGGATGGAGCCCTGAGATAGAATTCGAAAATGGTTTAAAAGATCTGGTTGAATATCACCGTGCAAAACTGGCCCGTAGCTGATGGGAGCTGAGCCGGTATTTCTTGACCGGGACGGTGTCATCAACATGAACAGGGCTGATTATGTCAGATCACTCAAAGAATGGATCCCTTTTCCCGGAGCCATCGAAGCTCTGGCAAAACTAAGTAATGCCGGACACCCTGTGATAGTCCTGACGAACCAGTCAGCTATTGCCAGAGAGTACTGCACTGTCTCTGATGTTGAGGAGATACACCGGCATCTTCTGAACCTGGTCAGCAGCGCCGGGGGGGTGATATCCGGCATTTACTACTGTCCGCACCATCCGGATGATGAGTGTGAATGCAGAAAACCGCGTACAGGTATGATTGAATCCGCGAGAAGGGAGCTTAACCTGCCTGCAGGAGGGTATATCATCGGTGATGCTGATTCGGATATGGAAATGGGCAGAAGGGGCGGTTTAAAGACGCTTCTTGTTCTTACAGGCCGCGGAGCGGATCAGTTTGAAAAGATAAATTCGGGGGGCTGCATCAGGCCCTGGAAAGTCACAGATAATATCTCCTCAGCTGTGGACATAATCTTTGCCGATACAACATAAAGCGGATCTGTGATTATCTGTTAACGTACGCCTTTATCAGATCTATGGTCGCCCTGAGTGCTTTTAGATGCGTTCTTTCCATTGCGTGCGAGGAATCAACTCCAGGGCCAATAAGTGCATGCCTTACATCCAGGCCTGCCCGCAGTGCGACCGCGGCATCTGACCCGTAATGCGGGAAAGTATCAACTGCAAATGGAATCGATTCAGCCTTTGCCGTTTCTATAAGATCCTTCGTCAGGAGATAGTTGAATGGTCCTGTGCTGTCCGCGGCGCAGATAGTTACCTTATCTTCTGCAGATTCCCGGCCAGGTCCTGCTACTCCCATATCAACAGCAATGAACTCGATAAGATCATCCGGAAGATAACCCGCTGCGCCATGACCGACTTCCTCGTATCCGGTTACCAGAAAATGAAGCGTGTGAGAGGGGATTATCTCTCCGGAGACCAGCTCTTCGGCGGTCTTAAGAAGAATGGCAACTCCCGCCTTGTCATCCAGATGTCTTGATTTGATGAATCCTGATTCAGTCACTACCGGTCTCGGGTCGAAATGAATGTAATTCCCGACGGAGATTCCAAGTTTCCGGATATCTTCTCCGCTCGATACTTCCTCATCAAGCCTTAAATACATATTCTTTTTCTCACGCTTTGCCGATGCGTCTTCCATTCCATGAGCATGAACGGATGTGTTATCGAATAGGACTGTTCCGCTGTAGAGCTTCCCGGAGAAGGTTTCGACCCTGCAGTATTCCCCCTCGATGCTGGACATTGTATACGAGCCGATGGAGCGAAGCGCTATTTTCCCGCTTCCATCTTCTATTCCGCTGATCATGCCTCCGAGAGTATCCATATGAGCCGACAGTACAATACCATCACTGCTGTTTCCCTTTAATGTGGCGAGAAGACTTCCCTTTCTGGTTATTTCCGTTTTCAGCCCGAGCTCTTTGAATCTTTCCTCAATGATTATCATCGCTTCCTCTGTATGCCCGGAAACGCTTCTTGTCCGCAGAAGTTTAAGGAGAATGTCCGTAACCGCTGAGTCGTTATTCATGAATCTGCCTTTCGAATAAAACAGCCAGTGCTGTTAAAGGGTTTCTCCAGAAGGAAATTATAATCATATTTCTCCTATGATGAAAAACATTCGAAGAAAAAGATACATGAAGTATCTAAGCATGATCCTCCCATTCGCGCTGCCGGCAGCTGTTTTTTTGATATGGATCTCTTCGCAGTGCAGCGGGCAGGAACAGAACCCTCTTCATATAGTTGCTTCGATGAATCTCGAAGGCGGCAGAACAACAACTTTCTCCACAATTCTTCCCGATGGTAACGAAGCCAAATGGGAATGCTCTCACGGGACATTCATAGAGACTGGCGATATCGTTGCCATGGGCAGAAGCGTGACATGGCAGCCTTACCCCGGCCTTGAAGATTCTGTATCTATAATCATTACAACTCCTACAGTTTCCGATACTGTCCGGTTCCTTCCTGTAATACCTGATGTCGTTCCTTCTGTAACTGTTTCCGCAGCCTACCATCTCAGTATCCTTGAACGGGCCAGAAGCATTCAGATAGCTCCGGGTATTTACAGAGCTGTTTCACGGGGAGACGCTCTTAGCGGATACGATGGACTTGTTGTCCTGATAGTCACAACCAGAGGTGAATACAGAGAAGCCTATGGAATGCTTCCGGGTGATACTCTTATACTCTCTCTTCCTCTTGGCGGCATCATCCAGGCTACAGGACTTGATGCCATGGAAGATGCAATGGATAATGAGGGAAATGTCCAGATAGTCTTTGAGATCCTTGAGGAAACACCGCTGATAGAACCGGTTGCTGCGGAGTTCTCATCTGAACCTCCTGCTGAAACCTCTCCTTCTGCCGAACAGCCATAGAGCAATAAGACAGAAGGGCCACAGCAAGTACATCCATTGCTGGAAAACGATCGTACCGGATTCCAGAATGCCCAGAACGGCAAGCCAGACGAAGACAACCCACTCGGATAGTACTGATGCTGCCGGGGCCAGCGGTCCTAATAGTGTGACAAATCCTGTTATCATGGCTGCAAGCATGAAAGGGAACGATATCACTGTGGCGACAGGAGCTACAGGAGAAAGTCCCCCGTATCTAAAGGAGACCAGAGGAGCCAGGGCAATAGTTACCACAACGCCAGCATAAGCAATTGAAAGTATCCAGGATGTCCTGCAGCGGAAATTTCTTCCAAGTATAATCAGGCTCAAAACCGCACCGAATGACATCTGCGCCCCCGTGTCATTCAGAACTTCGCCCATCGATACGGCAGTGAGTACGATAACAGCAACTGACCATACGAAGAGTAGTTCAGGCCTTCTACCTGATGAGTTCCATACGATAATTACGAGAAGAAGCATAAGCCCGGCTCGCAAAGTAGATGCTCTTGCTCCGGATACGAATACGTAGATGAAAGTTGTGAGGATTACCGCAAATATCGAAAGCCATCCTTTTCCGAAGAGCTTTCGAAATATGATCAGCATTAAACCTGAGAGAATGCCGACATGCAGACCCGAGAGCGCCAGCAGGTGAGAAGTTCCTGTATCCCTGAAAACCCTTCGAACCTCCTGCGGAAGATTTCCCCTTTCTCCAACAAGAAGCGCTGATACAAGTGAACTAGCTTCCCGGGAGGTGATTCTTGCGGATAGACTTGCAGTAACAGCTTTCCGCAGACGATCCTGCAGCTGCGATGAAGGAATGGCAGAGAATGTGTAACAATCCATGAATCCTTCATTAACAGAGCCGATTATTACTACCGAATCCCCCCTGCTTACAGACCCTGCAAGCTGCCTGCCTGATGCCCAGACGGTATTCCAGGAATCATTTGCAAGAATTGCCCCGGCCGTTGTTGTAGTTTCAACTCTGCAGCGCCATACACCCGCTGCAGCTGCACAATCAGCTGCAAGATCGCTGCTTCGGGTATAAATAGATGCACCTGCAAGAAATGAGACCGAACACAGAACGATGATCCCGCCTTTTCTAAGTCCGGCAGCAATCAGGATTATCCCTGCTGGAAGTGCGGTTATCCATATTTGAGAGAAGCACTGAAAGGGTGTATAATACCCTGCCAGAAAAAGAACAGTGAACAGGAAGAGTGTTTTGCTTAAAACCATTGTACCATCAGTTTACTCAGAATCGCTATTCAGTTCAAGTGGTATGCCTCTTTTCATACTGGATAACCTGAGGAGCGCTTTCAATGTAGGATCCGTTTTCAGGACAGCTGAAGCCCTTTACCCGGCTGCGGTTTTCCTGACCGGTATCTGCTGCAGGCCTGGTAACCGGAAACTGAGTCATACATCGAGGGGAACCTATGCAACTGTTCCCTGGAGATATTTCAAACAGGCAGAAGACGCCGCGATATGGGCAAAAAAGAGCGGTCGAATGCTTGTAGCCGTAGAGAACTCACAAGATGCTGTTCCGCTCTGGGAAGCAGATTACGACCTCTCAAGCGCGTTCATGTTCGGTAATGAAGCAGATGGGCTGAGCCCTGCTCTTGCCGGTATGGCGGATATCAGCATCTATTATCCGCAATCGGGGATAAGGAAATGCATCAACGTATCAAGTATTGCGGCTATTATTGCAGCAGAAATTCAGCGCAGAAAATGGCTTGAATCGAACGGTATGAATACCTAACCTGATTTTAGCAGCTTATTCCTTAATAACAAGTAATGATAATCTCAAATCAGTGTTGTGCTTCCAGCCAGTTTCTGCCAATGCCTGTGTCGACAACAAGTGGAACGGTAAGTTCGTAAGCTGATTCCATTTCATACCTGATTATTCTTGAGACCTCTTCTGCGGAGCTCGCAGGAGCCGTTGCCACCAGTTCATCGTGAACCTGAAGAACAAGCCCGGCATTTGCTGTATCCTTCAGTCTGCGGTCAACTTTGAGCATAGCAAGTTTTATGATATCCGCAGCGGAGCCCTGAACAGTCGTGTTTATCACCATGCGCTCCATTGCGCTCCTGGTTGTTCCCTTTGCGGACCTGAACCCCTTGAACTCACGTCTGCGCCCAAGAATGGTCCTTGTTTCCTCATGTTCCTCCGCGTACTCTATACATCGGCTGAAAAAGGATTCAAGTTCCGGATAAGTCTCGAGATATCTGGATATTATTCCGGAGGCTTCCCCCCTGCTTACATTCAGCCTGTTGCTAAGTCCCCAGGCGCTGATACCGTAGAGAATCGAGAAATTGACTTCCTTGGCTTTCCGTCTGTGTTGCGGCGCCGCGTCACCGAAAAGAGCCTCAGCGGTTGCACTGTGTATGTCCTTATTCTCTTCGTAGGCATGCCTGAGATTGCCCGGCCCTGCGAAATGAGCAAGAATGCGCAGCTCGATCTGCGAATAGTCGGCTGTAATGAGTACATGATTATTATCTCGGGGAATGAAGCATCTTCTCACCTCGCGTCCTCTTTCTGTTCTGATGGGGATATTCTGGAGGTTGGGACTACTCGAACTCAGCCTTCCGGTAGCCGTAACGGTCTGACTGAAAGAAGTATGTATCATTCCATCTTTATCACAGATGCATCCGGGCAGTTTTCTGATGTAAGTGTTAAGAAGCTTGGAAAGTTCTCTGTGCTGAATAACCGTTTCTACGAACCTGTGCTTCCCCCTCAGTTTTTCGAGTACATCTATACTGGACGAGAGTTTACCCTTACCTGTTTTTTTCACAGGAGTCAGCCCCAGCACATCGAACAATGTGTGTGAAACCTGTGAGGGACTGTTGAGATTGACATCGAAGCCGGCAGTTATCCTGGCTTCCTCCTCAAGTTCGTGTTTTGTATCTGTGAATTCCGATTCAAGTTTCTTCAGTGATTCTGTATCAAGCCCTATGCCCCGCTTTTCCATGTCCGAGATCACTCTGACCAGCGGAAGTTCAAGTGTATCGTACAGTTTCAGCAGTTTCTCATCTTTTTCAAGTTCTTTTCTGAGAATCCTGTTCAGCTCCAGCGCCGTTGCCGAATCGCAGCCGCAGTACTCCGCTACCTTTTTCGTTTCAACATCGGCCAGTGATCCGGAATTTCCAAGTATATCGTTGTATTCGATCATCGGTCTTTTGAGCCACTTTACCGAGAGGTTAGAAAGGGAATGAGACTGCATTTCGGGCCGCAGAAGGTAATCCGCTATCATGGGATCACCCTTCAACTCGTTGATCCGGAGACCCATGGATTCAAGAATGTGAATATCGTACTTACCGTTCTGGGCCACTATCAGCCTGTCTTTCAATATCCGCTTCAGAACCGGAACGACATCATCGATCAGAATGGCATCGGTCCCGGATAAAGGTATGTAAACTGCGTTTGCTTCCGATGTTGTCAGGGATATCCCCACAGGGTCAGCCTGGAACGGGCGTTTTGACGTGGTCTCTGTATCAAGTGCCATATAACCGTCCGGGGGGTTGCCAAGGTCAAGTTTCTCCAGGTCATGGATACTTCTTATGACGGATGTGGAACACCAATCGGAGGAAGCCATGCTGCAGGCGGTGCTGAAAAGATCCCCTGCAGGGGTCATTCCCATTCTATCGAGTATGCTGTTCATTCCCATGGAAGTTAGTAATCTGGATGCAATTTCCGTGTCGGGGGGCTTCATTGAAAGCTCCTCAAGGGAGATATCCATATGCTGGGCAGGCTTTAAGGATATAAGCTTTCTGCTGAGATAGACCATTTCCATGCTGCGCTCAAGCTTCTTCCGGACACCTTCCGGTGAGACATCGGTAATCGATCCGTAGATTCCATCGATACTGTCGAATTCCTTTATGAGTTTAAGCGCTGTCTTGGGTCCGATACCTTTAGCGCCCGGAATATTGTCCGAGGAATCGCCCGTAAGGGAAAGATAATCCGTGACCTGATCAGCACGTACACCAATAACACTTTCTACATCGTTCTTCCCGATAAGGCTTTCACGACCCCCTCCCCTGCCCGGCCTGATAATGGTCACACCGTCCGCGGCCAGTTGAAGGAGGTCTTTGTCCGGGGAAAGGATTTCAACACTTTCACCTCTTAAGACTGCTTCCTGAGTCAGCCATGCAATTATATCGTCGGCTTCAAATCCTTCCTTCTCCAGAAGAGGGAATCCAAGCGCCGGTATCAAATCACGCGCATATGAGGACTGTATGCGAAGCTCCGGTGGCATCGAAGGGCGATTGGCTTTGTATTCGGGGTATAATTCCACGCGGAATACAGGTGCCGGGTGGTCGAATACTGCAACAGTAACATATGGGGAACGTGAATCCTTCATATCGATTAACGCGCGAATGAGATAATAAAGACCGCTTGTGCTGGTTCCATCCAGAGCCCTGAGCGGGGAATGCATCATGGCAAAATACCCTCTGTAAAGCAGCGCGTTACAGTCTATAAGAAGGTATTTTTTCTTAACCATCTGTAGCTGTTTCCATCAGCCTCATGCAGGCGAAAAACACTTTTTCAGCCCGGATGTCATTCAGACAGAGAGGTTGACCGAAGGGGCATTCACGCTTGAAACAGGGTGAACACTCCAGATTTGTATTAACAGTAGCGGTGAATCTGCCCAGAGGAGCCGTCCACTCGGAGGAAGTTGAACCAAAAATGGTAACTGTAGGTGTTCCGAGCTGAGCTGAAACATGCACACCGCCCGAATCGTTTCCGACTGCAAGCTCAGCTGTAAGGAGGTGAGAAACCAATTGCGGCAGTGTGAGATCGGTTCTCACTTCGCAGAGTGGTAGATCTGAGGATATTTCTCTGAGAACGGGTTCCTCTTCAGGTGAACCGTAAAACACGGACGGGAGCCCTCCGGCAGAATAAATCATCTGTGCGAGTTCACTGAAATAGGGCCACATTTTAGCGCTCCCGTATCTGGCCCCCGCGAAATAGGCAGTATGCGGTCTGCCTTGCGGGCAGGCAGCAGGCGTGCGGGGCATTGGTTTGCCGGCAGCACCGGCCGCCACAGCAAGCCTCTCGTAATCCAGCGAATGGTGATGTGAGCGATCCGGAGGAGGATCTATCCCCTCTGTCAGAAGGAACCCTCTCATATCTTTCCGGTATCCTATACGCTTCGGTATACGGGAGAGATATCCCTGAAATGCTGATCTGAAAGAGTCTGTCATGAGAAGCAGTGTTGTGATATCTCCGTTCTTTATCCTTCGGGCAGTATGAATATTAACTGACGGGAAGAATACGGGAATAAGCCCTGATACCCTCGGATGGCTCCATAAGGACATGCCGGGATGTTTCTCGAGAAGCATCGAAAGAGCTGGGAATGACATGACAAGATCACCGAGCCAGTTAGGGGTTCTGACAACCAGAGACAAGTTACCAGCCTTTTTTCAGGAGCCTGACCCATGCTTCGGCAAATTCGTCATCGTTCGATGCCGGTACTCTGTCTTTCCATTTCAAGAAGTTGCCGGATCTATCAAGGCCTGCTACCGGTACGTCATGGGCGCATGCATCTCCCCATTGATCATCAGAATCGGTCAGCACGGCGGTTGCGTCTGCAATGATGACAGTTTTGATCTCCCTGTCCAGGTGATCGAAATCACTGTTTTTGCCGGATAGCGATACTGTTCGGAGTGGAATTTCGGCTTTGCGCTTTTCCAGTATCGATAAGGCAGATGGTGTAGTGACTATATACGGCAGCATCCTTCCTGAAACCGGGGCGATCTTATTCTCCACCAGCTCCTCTATCCGGTTCGGGACAGCCGGTTTCCAATCCGCATCGTAATTAAGCCCGATGGTACTGCACATTTCAGAAAGAATATCGGGATATACTGTCGCTTTGGTCTTAACTCTGAAATTAATGTATGGCGATGAATGGCTAAGAGGAGCCATACGTATTCTGCAGGGTACTCCGGAAAGCACTTTCTCATCTGCACTGAGGACAGTTGTATAAGGATGAACAAGAATTGATCCGGGTGAAATGGAATCTTCTTCGATCATATCTGGTATCCTCGGGCGCCCTTCGTAGGAATGAACTGCGGGTCGCAGCCGCAGCATGTTGAAAAGAACCCTGTCTCTTTTGCTGCAGATCACAGCAAGTTTTTTTCCAGGGAATTCCCTGTGAAGAGTGTTCATGATAAAGATAGCCGGCCAGACATCCGATTCCTCAGGTCCTGAATAAACCAGGAATCCTTCAGGTTTGATCAGATCATCGGGCAGGTGGATGACTCTGTCCTTCAGTTTTTTAGCGCCTGTCTTTCCACGGAGAATATTTCTAAACAGTTTCGGGAGTACTTTTTTCATTCCAGATCCTCCAGGAGAAGTGCAGCGAAATGCTTCCCGATGAAAGAAAACTCATCTCCGGAATAGACTGATTGAAGTATGGACATGGCTTCACCGAACCTGTCCTGTTCCTGATAGTTAAGCGCAAGGGATATGAAAGGCAGGCTTTCGCCGGGAAAGTTGCCTGCAAGGTAGAGGGCAATATCCTCCGCTTCATTGTATTCCCCGGTCTGGATAAGAGCAAAGCTCAGATCAAGAGCCGAGTAATATCGCTGCCTTGCAGACTCCGCCAGCGACAGGGAAAGTCTGAATTGAACTACAGCTTCAGCGGCATTACCCCTGAACTGTGCCGCAAGTCCGTCTGCTCTGCTTTGAAGCCAGCTGTTTCCGGCAACATCATCAAGTGCTGCGCACGCGTATTGCGGCATACCGCAGTTCCAGCTGAGCCTTGCGTACCAGAAATCAAAATAGCAGGATTCAAAGGGGAGCTGCTCGAGCTGCATAATAAGATCAAAGGCATGCGCGCTGCTTCCTGCGTAAAGAGCCTCCTCAAGGAACCTGCACAGGATTCTGGCTTCACCGGATATATCAATATCCTCGTAATAGGCATTTCCGGCAGAAACAAAATCACCGGCTATCTCCAGTTCAGCACCGCTCGAAAGAAACATTGAAAGCGAAAGTATCAGGTTGATAAACATATTTTACTCCAGAAAACGTGAGAGCATTCTGCGAAGCAGCCGTAGATAACTAAGAAGACCCGTCAGTGCTGAAAGAAGAGCTATTATTGTCATGGGTGTATACAGAGATTGAAATATATGCTTCCCGGGAAATGCAAGCCTTCCTACCGCTGTTATCAGAAGAAGATAGCTTGCAAGTATGGCAAGACGCTCTCCGGTTGTTATTGTAACAACGGGTATATGAATGCTCCAGGATATTGCCGCAAGCAGAAAGAGAAGAAGAAGATGATACCCGGCAAGTATTCCTGCGACAACCGTGTCAATAGCTCCAAGAGAGAATGCCAGTGCCAGAAGCGTTATCGATATGAAGAGTTTGTCAGCAATGAAATCCATGACCTTACCCGGATAGGAGGTTTTTTTCAGCCTTCTTGCAACCCATCCGTCAAGGTAATCAGAAACAGCACACGCAAGGATAACCCAGAAGAGAAGATGCAGATTCATTGACCTGTATATTATAAATATTACCGCTGCAGCGCCAACGAAACGTATCCATGATATCATGGCGGGGATGATCGCAAAACTGCCTGATATCTGCTGTGCTTTTTCCTGAATATCAAGATTCAGCTGCTTGAGGAAAGCCCAGCCTTTCTTTGTTTCCGTTATCAACGCCCGTCTCCTTCGCGGCCACCGGCTGCAAAGAGACTGTCAAGAGATCTCATGCCGATCCAATCCTTTTCCCAATGATAGGATGACGCAAAGAAATAGGGGGCGATAATATCAAGATCCGAGATCCCCACAAAAATATCCGGATGGAAAGATCCATCCTCTGAGGCATTCATCCATCCCATATAGAGAATTGCGGCAAGTGTAGGTGCATAATCATCATTATCAAGATCCGGAGGATTGGGCAGATCCAGGGTCATAACGTCGTGCAGATCGTATCGGCCGTACCATGAAAGAGCTATTCCGAGATCCCTTCTGGAAACGGGTACGCTCAATCCCCTGCCCTCCATCCATATTTCGGCACACTCCATTCTACCGGAAACAACAAGAATATCGATAAGAGGTATAAGTGCTTTCCTGTTACCATTATTCAGCTGGAGTGTCAGGGATCTCTCATCTAATACAGATACAGCGGTGGAAGTGTTCATCAGTCCGTATCCTGAAGCCATAAGCCAGAAGTCCGGGTCTGTGTAGATAGGTGATGCATAAGTTGAAGAATGTATTAAAAGGATAATGGATAAAAGCAGTATCCTGGCAAGTGATGGTTGTTGCGAGGGTATTAATATGGAGCGGGTAACGGGGGTCGAACCCGCGACATTCAGCTTGGGAAGCTGACACTCTGCCAACTGAGTTATACCCGCTCCGTTTTGATCAGATGAATAGGATTTCATAATATGGCCGCCAGTTTCCCAAGAGATGAACTTTCAAGAACACCCTTGTATACAGTTCTTGCTTCGCCTTCAAGCCACCAGCCGATGCTGTTTTTTCCAACTTTGAGTTTCAGGCCGCTTCTGACCGTAATATCAATGGGAAGATTCATACCATGGATCTCGGCCGCACAGATTGCAGAAGCCACCGCACCTGTACCGCAGGCAAGGGTTTCTCCCTCGACACCTCTCTCCCAGGTTCGCAGTTCAAGTTCAGATGCCCCTTTAATGCGGACAAAATCAACATTCGCACCGGCATCTCCAAAAAGGCTGTGCTTTCTGAGTTCAGAAGCGAACTCCGGAAATGGTATCTCTTGAGATCCGTCTAGCATGACCACTGCATGTGGTACTCCGGTATCGAGAAACGAGAGATGCAGTTCGGCAGAATCCAGGTTGATGGTGCGATCAAGATAATGCACTTCGGGATCGGTCATCCATAATCTTACACTGTCCGGAGCTGATATTTCGGCCGAATGAATTCCCGCATCACTCCTGAATTTAACAACTCCACTGTCCGGAATAATTCCCTTTGATGCCGCATAAGAGATCATGCATCTTGCGCCGTTACCGCACATTCCGGCACTATTCCCGTTACTGTTGTAGTACTTCATGCGGAATGCGTAGTCGGGGTCACTTTTCATTTCAAGCAAACCGTCCGCGCCCACTGAAAGACCCCTTACGCACATGTTTTTAATAAGCCCTGTTGTAATGACAGCATCAAGTGATGAGTCCATATTGTTAAATACAATGAAATCGTTCCCGGCGCCGCTCATCTTAACGAATTCAATTCTCATTCAGTTCCCCTGTCGGTTAGCAGGTGCAGCTCATCTGAAGCCTGAATATTTCCCGGATCTTCTTCAAGTACGAGGAGGTATTGAAGTTCCGCATTAGTGAACATACTTTCGGATGCATACAATCTAGCAAGTAAAAGCCTCAATTCAGTCCTGCTGCCGAACCAGTAGATAAACGTTTCAATGTCCTCAGCAAGATGATCCAGAGTGTAGCTTCCCTGAATATACAACTGAATCAGATCGTTGAGCATCTGTTCTAAAACTCTCTCGGGTCCTCCCCCGGATACTCCCAGGAGTATTGCTCCTGAAAGCATATCAGGATCCATTGTTTCCATGGCTCTATCGGCCAGATATCCTGAAGCTGCCCTCTGATCGAACATCAGATCTCTTGCGGAATCGTAACCATCGTAACAGTGTCTGTACCTCTCTTCAAAGAGGAACTGTCTCGGCAGTGTTTCGTGATTCAGAGCTCCAATCCTGAACACTCTAAGCGATGGTCCCTGAAATACAGGTGTAAGGTAAGATAGCAATTCCGGAGCATAATGCATTTTCCATGCAACCGAATAATCCGGCACCTCCTGCAGACCAGCAAGGTAAAGAAGACCTGAATAACTGCAATCAAGAAGGAAATCAGCCTGGTAGACAATCAGACTGCATTTCCGCTCAAGCATGAAGGCTGTCAGGCTCTCCTCCGTCATGAACATACTCCGTGCGAACTCTACTATCGTATTCCTGTTATCACTGTTTTCAAAGAAAGTATGGGTAACAACAGGCCGGTCCGCGTATGCTGAAAGGAGCCCGGAAATATGCCAGAAACTCAGTACGGCTTCATCACTGTCTGTTTCCAGGCGTACCCACTGCAGGAATGAATCAAGTTCGGTGTCATTTAAGAATGAAGATGTATTTCTGTACCGCAGTCCGGTTCTGGAGATCATTTCCGATATATATCCTGGAAAAACAGATTGAAGCAGTATCAGTGACATCGCTGGAATAATGAACCATTTTTTTCTAAAGGATATAGCGATGACCGGGATCAGCGCTATTGCAGGAAGTACAAGAAGTCTGTCAAAGAAGAGATAACCGGCAAGCGAGAGAAACAGGAACCAGAAAATGAGTTTACCATTCTTTTCTCTGAAGAACTGCCGCACTCCCGGTATCGCTGCTGCAATGGGGATCCCGAATAAAAGCAGGAACTGCGCGGGTGTGGGAGTAGTGTACCCCGGAACCCAGAAAAGTCTGGCATCATCTGAAAGAAGCTGGGGATTGGACGGATGAGAGAACATGAAACGTATCTTCGCCACAATAACAGCAGATACATGACCGGCTGAACCCGTGCCGGTAAATGCAGATAAGAGCGCCAGCAGTGTTCCTGCAACAGGTATCCAGATAGATTTCGGTCTCTTGAGAACAAGAAGAACAGCCATTACTGAAGAGGGGCTTATAAGGGCACCGTCGTGCCTCATGTGCGAAAGAAGCAGTGCTGCCAATAGCTGTGCAGCTGCAAGTGATAAACGGAGCGAGAAGGGAATATCACCTCTTCTGTAATTCCTCCAGTAAAGATAAAGAAACAGAAACAGCGTTATAAAAGCCGAAACCTTCCAGGCTGCAAGAGCAATGATAAGAATCAATCCGGCTGAAATTGATGTTAGAAGAGTTTTCCTGCTTCGCTGTCCATCCCGTTCTCCATTCGAAATCGCCTTTTCTACAAGCCAGGCAAGCGCCACCAGGAAAGGTAATGCGACAGTCTCCCTGTAAAAGGACTCTCCTCTGGCCCTCAGAAGAGCAGGGAATATGAAAGCATAAAGAGTAGAACCTGCAAGTGCCGAAGATACTCCGTAATCGGCAGCACGCATCCATAAGTATAGAAGAGGAATCGTTAAGAGGGGAAATAGAAGGGAGAACAGTCTTATGAAGAGATCAAAATCACCCCCGGTCACCCTGTGTATCCCACCCGCTATGTACTCCTCAAAAATAGAATTTTCGGAGGTGGACATTCCCCCCGGATACATTACGAGCGTATCCAGCCGCGGAATACAGCCATCCTCGGAGATCATTCTTGCATATCTGTAGGATTGAGTTGTTTCTGTCTGCATTCTGCGTGAGGGAGGCATGATATCATTTGCGAACCATGACCTGAAATAATAACCGGCAATGACCGCGGTGATCAATGCCGAGACAACCAGAATGCTCCTTATTCTCTTTGACATTTAAGTAGAGCAGACTGAAATTGCTGGAATGGAGATATTCAGGGTGATGTCAGGAGAGTAGACCAGCATGCTGTTTTGCTATTTTTGCTGCCATCAGCTTAAGTGTTTCAACAGGACCTGCTCCTCCTATAGCGACCGATTCTATAGTTGCCCATTCGTACCTGTTGAGAAGCTTCTCCATTTCATCTTTTGATGCGATCGATGGTAGATCACGTTTGTTGAATTGAAGGACAGTCGGGATAGAGGAGAGCTCAAGCCCGTATGATTCCATATTGGCCTCGAGATCATCTATACTGTCCATACTTGCATCCATGCGTTCTGTCTGGCTGTCCGCCACGAAAACAATACCGTCAACGCCATCAAGTATTACCCTTCTGCTGAGTGAGTAATATGCCTGTCCCGGTACTGAATAGAGGTGAAGCCTGACTCTGTCATTGCCGATTGAAGCGAAATTGATCGGGAGAAAATCAAAGAAGACCGTCCGCTCTCCTCTGGTGCAGAGAGTTACGAGTCTTCCACGGTGCTCCGGGCCTATTATGTCTCTGATCCTTCGTAAATTTGTGGTTTTTCCCGAAAGACCGGGACCGTAATATACGATTTTGTAGGCAACTTCATTAACAGATCGGTGCATTTATCCCCTTTTAGAAATAATTCCTTATAACAAACTTAAAGTATATAATTACCATCTTCTCTCTGATCAGCAAGGTCAAGTAGTATTGTCGAAGCCTTTGCACCGGTAATATTAACATTACCCTGGACAAGGTCAGGTGCGCCAAACAGCTGCTCATCTAAAAGATAGCTTAATACCGGTCTGAGTCTTCTTGCTCCGATATCTTCTGTTTCCTCGTTAAGATAGTTTGCGACTCTTGCGACTTCGAGTGCCGCCTTTCTGTAGAGTCTCAGTTTAACGCCGTCTGCTGCAAGGAGAGCGGAATACTGCTTTAGAAGGCAGTTTTCCGGTTCTGTCAGTACCCGAAACAGGTCATCTTCAGAAAGCGGGTCAAGTTCAACTCTCATGGGGAAACGTCCCTGTAGTTCCGGTATCAGATCTGAAGGACTGGATCCGTGAAACGCTCCAGCTGCAATAAACAGTATGTGGTCTGTAGTGATCGGACCGTACCTGGTCTGGACTGTGCATCCTTCAACTATTGGAAGTAGATCTCTCTGAACTCCCATTCTGGAAACCTCAGGCCCCTTGCTTTCACTTATACCGATGATCTTATCGATCTCATCAATGAAAATTATCCCTTCCTCCTGGGCAAGCCAGAGGGCTCTTGAAATATGATCACTGCCTTCGAGAAGCCTTCTCATTTCTTCTTCCCGCAGCCGCTCCCGGGCATCCCTGACTGTAAGCTTCTTTCTTTTTCGCCTGCTGCCGACCATTTTCTGCATGAGTTTCTTGATGTTCTCACCCGCTGGATTGTCGAAACCACCCCCTGGCATAATCGGGAGTATCTCAAGATGCGTCATGTTCTCAGGCAGGATAATCTCTATTTCAGTATCATCAAGAAGCCCTTTACCCATCATTCGGAACAACTCGCTGGTGGTCATGGAATCGTAGCCGGTTTTTCTAAGTGCTTCAGCCAGCCTGGCATTTACAGCCTCTGTAAGCTGTCCTTCCCGTTCTATGGCAGCTTTTTCCGCTTCAATATTCACCGCATGACGGACAAGAGATCTAACCATCGATTCAACATCTCTTCCGACATAACCGGTTTCCGTGTACTTGGTTGCTTCAACTTTTACGAATGGTGCCCCTGTGAGATCAGCAAGCCTTCTTGCAATCTCTGTTTTACCTATGCCTGTAGGCCCCATCATTATCAGATTGCTGGGGAATATCTCTGACCTGATATCTTCCGATGCGTTCCTTCTCCTGAATCGATTTCGAAGTGCTATCGCAACGGCACGTTTTGCGTTGTCCTGACCAATGACATGCCGATCAAGCCATTGTACTATCTGAGCTGGGGTCAGGTCTCTCTGCATCAGCGCAGCTCCTCGACCTGTATGTCTCCTCCGGTATAGATACATATCCCGGATGCGATCCTGATACTGGCGCCTGCTATCTTTGCCGGTCCCATCTTCGTGTGAGCATCGAGAGCGCGGGCGGCTGCGAGAGCGTACGGCTGTCCCGAGCCTACAGCAACAATCCCGTCTTCCGCTTCGACTATCTCCCCGGATCCGCCGATCAGCAGTGCGTGCTCTCTGTCAACGGCAGCTATAAGAGCCTGAAGCTGTCTGAGGTACTTGTCAGCTCTCCATTCGCGTGCCAGATCAACAGCTGCCCTCGGGAGATTGCCTCTGGCTGTCTCCAGTTTTTCCTCGAGCCGCTCAACAAGGGCAAATGCATCAGCCCCGGTACCGGAAAAACCAACAAGAACAGTACCGGAGTAGAGTTTTCTTATCTTTCTTGCTGTACTCTTAATTACAGTTTCACCCAGGGTTACCTGGCCGTCCGCTGCCATAGCCGCTTTGCCGTTGCGGACGATCCCCACTACGGTTGTCGCGTGAATTTCATCGATCATGATCCTCCATCAAGGGTATTAACCCAGGAATATCTGCCGGTTCCTCTGCCGGGATCCGGTATGGACCCCGCATACGATGCAGGATCGTTTAGTATCTCCAATAGTGATGATTCTGAAAGAACGCTGCTTCTACTGAGTGCGGAATACATAAGAAAGCGCCTTCCGCCCTTCGCGGCCATCCATGCAATGGCTTCGGGGGAAACCCTGTTCTGTTCGAGCATGTACCATTCGGTCCACTGCCTCGTAACCTCAGGATCATCTTCGAGAAGTCTGTATGAGAATCCGGTCAGCATTCTTGCTTCATCCGGGTCGTCAATGTACTCGGAGAGTACAAGACCTGCGGAAATTGCTGACATAATATGCCCGCGCGACGCAAGCCTTATCATTCCATCGAGAATAATTCCCGCGTTTGCGTCATCGCTGATTTCAAGATCAGAGGAGAAATCCTGTTCTATGGATTCAAAGAAGAGGAATAAACCTGTATCGAGAATATTGACCCTGGAGCCCATTCTGGAATTCTCCATGATATTATCGAGAGTGCTGCGCGACAGTTCAGCCAGCGGAACGGAATATGGATCTTCAGTGATGGAAAGGCTGTCAATTATGTTCCATGCTCCGACAAAATCTGAGAACATCAGTGATACCTCAATTCTCATCCAGGCGAAGGCTATTGAACCGCTATCGATAATATCGAAGAGATTCTTGTATTCCATCTTACGCCTGTACCCGAAGGAATCATCCGAACTGGTAGCCATACTGGCAATTGAAAGAGAAAGCTGCATGAGCTCCTGATTACCTGATAACTGAGCAGCTTCAAGTGATTGTTCTGCAAGGGCAAGAACAGTATCAGAAGCAGCCTGTGGTCCGTAGAGCCCGTCTATCAGTTTTCCTATTATCATCGCCCTGGAAGGGAGTACTTCAGCCCAGTCATCCGGAAGTGTGATGAACAGCTGCTCCGCCCTTTCAAGCACCAGCCGTACACTATCCGGTTCTCCCATTGCCAGGTACTTGTGGGCAAGCCGGTGGTATGCTGAAACGTAATTCTTCAGGAGTTGAACGGCCTGGTCGCATTTGTATATGGAGGGATCTGTAACTCCTGTGAATCTGTAGTTTTCCATCAGCTCCCAGCCCCTTGCGCTGTTAACTGCATCGACAACCGGATGATCCGTTATCCTGAATGCAATACCCTCCATCTCCTGATAGTGCTCAAGGAATTGCCGGCTTTCAGGCGCAACAGTGCCTGCAAAATAGATCTCGCGACCGTGAACAGGCTGGTTCTTTATCATGTTAAGGAGAACAAGGTCCTGCATTGTCAGCGCACCCTGATTAGAGAGGCCTTCAGTGTGCATGGCAATAGCCATGGAGCCTTCAATTATCGCCCATGGCCATACCTGATCAAAAGTTGCTCGAAGTATCTCCCCGTCAATCGGTGATGATTCCGCGTTACCTCCCATACCGACGTGGAAGTAATGCGGACCCCAGATGTAGATGGGATGAAGGGAATCGATAAGTCCAAGGTCGTCATAATTAAGTAACAGAGGATCCTTTTCCACAAGCTGCTGAACGTACCAGTTCGTGTTCATCAGACTCAGGTTGCTGACTATTACATCCCTGCGTACTCCCAGTACTCCCTGAGCGAACCAGAGAGGGAATGTATCGTTGTCACCGTTGGTTATGAGAACTGCGTTTTCAGGACAGCTCTCAAGAAGGTTTATGCCGTAATCGTGGGCGAAATAGGATTGCGATCTGTCACATCTGTAGAAGTTTACTCCGAATGATACCATGGGTATCAGCAATGTAACCCACACCAGTCTGGATCTCTCCGAAAGGAAATCCTTGAATACGGAAACCAGTCCTATTCCTGAGAATATGGCGAAAAGTGCGAAAGACGCGCCGAAGAAGTAGTCCCTCTCCCTCACTTCTCCAAGAGTTGTTGCTTCAAGTCCGGTCTTGAAGTTGAGTATGAAGAATATGAACAGAATGGAGGACATCAGGAACAGAGCTCCAAGATAGAGAAGCAGCTTGGGCCTCTTAATACCGAGTACCACAAGTCCGTAAATAGCTCCGAATATCAGTATTATCTTCATTACCATCGAAGCGGCAGAACCGGCAGTATCGCCGAGGTAACGGTCCCAGCCGTCGTCCACCCTTCCGGATTGCCAGGACAGGTATTTCATGTAAAGCTTCATCTGATCCCCGAACGGTCCCTTCCTGTCAAGTATCGATGTATGACCGTACTGTTCACGAGTGAAAGCCTTCTCGAAATCGGACCAGTGCGCTGTATCCCTTTCATTGATCTCCGGATTCTGAATAGCACGGATCGGCATATAGAGATGAATACTGAAAGCCAGAAACACAAGCCCCAGTATGGTCAGTGTGAACCATGCTCTCTTCCAGATATCCGTCTTTTTCCTGATGGCGTAGATAAGGAACATGAGGAGTATCGGGGGGCCCGTGACAAAGGGCACACTTCCGTGATTTCCAATAGCGAGGATGAGCAGGTAAGAAATCAGAAGAAGATACCTTGCCTCTCCCCATCCGCCATGATCTTTCTTTCCCTTTTCATGTTTTTTCTCGGCGTATTTCTCTATCCAGCAGTCGAAAGCCCACATGATTATGAATGTAAGCAGCAGTGCGGTTGCGTATGTCTCGGTGGCATTGCTGTTACGCCAGATAGAGTAACTGAAGGCAGCGATAAGACCAGCGAGAACGGACATAGGCCTGTACCATGATGCTGTAAAGCCCATTCTGTTTCCCCAGCGCTGAACGAGACGGGTCAGAATTGCCAGAGTGGATGCTCCGGCAAGAGCACAGAGAAGATTAACACGTACTGCGATAGCAGGAATGAAAGAAAAGAGAATAGTGCTGAATCTTCCAAGCAGAACGAAGAGAGGAACACCTGGTGGATGCGGAACACCTGCGGTCCATGAACAAGTCAGGTACTCCCCGCTGTCCCAGAAACTCACACTGGGAGCGAGTGTGATCAGATAGGTTATCAGGGCAATCAGCCCGACCAATACGGAAATGATTCTATCAATCCTTATTCGTTTCATATCTTCAATAGTAATGTATTTCACTCTTCTCCCCTGGGATGTGCTTTCCTGTATGCTTCCCTTAATCTCTCCATCGTCAGATGCGTGTACACCTGAGTTGTTGAAAGACTTGCGTGCCCCAGCATATCCTGAACAGCTCTCAGATCCGCTCCATTATCAAGGAGATGAGTCGCGAAGCTGTGTCGGAAAGTATGTGGCGTTGCTCCTGCTGCACGTGCAGCGTGTTTCACTCCGAATGCAACAATACGCCGGATATCTCTGGGGTCAAGCTTTCTTCCACGAATACTTATGAAAATAGTTCCGGGATCATCGGTCGAATCAGCTGTAAGCTCGCTTCTGGTGCTGATCCATAACTTCAATGATCTGCATGTGAGATCGGGAAGAGGAACTATCCGCTCTCTCTTGCCTTTTCCCATAACCTTTATCTCTCCCGCCGTCAGGTTCAGTCCTTCAAGTGTAGCCGTGGCTGTTTCCGAGGCTCTGAGCCCCGCTCCGTACAGTAATTCGACTATAGCCCGGTTCCGCCTGCCCAGAACTGTGGTTTCATCGTAGCTGTCGATAACCTGGCAAACTTCCGAAACGCTTAGAAATCCAGGAAGACTTACAGGTGTTTTGGGCATGGCTATCAGCTTTGCAGGATTATCAGTGGGCAGTCGTTCAGTTTCTAGGAGCCAGTTTCCGAATGTTCTCAGTGATGACACTTCTCTTGCAAGAGATCTTGAATCCAGTCCCCTTGACGCTTCGTGCCGAAGAAATCCCCTTAACTCGTTCAGAGTGAAGCCATCAAGAATGCTGAGCTCATGCTGCCAGTCATTGAACCTGTAGAGATCGGCTTTGTAGGCTTTAACCGTATTAATCGAGAATCTCCGGCCGTACAGCAGGTCTCTGCAGAAATCTTCGATCAGGTTGTTATTTTCTTCCTGCATTCTGGACACCAGATACCTTTCTTCGTGCTTTTCTCGACCAGTAGTGGAAATCCGCACCGCGGACAGGGTCTGTCAAGCGGCTTGTT